>JABMOS010000068.1 GCA_013203185.1 Fidelibacterota bacterium
AACTGGAAGAAGAGCATAAAAATAAACAAACGGAGAAGCACAGTGAAAGATAAAAAATTCTGGTCTGTTGCCGGCATCATCTTCGTCCTTTTCATGATCTACTGGTTTGCGGGACATCCATTTTTTGTCTCCGAGCGTGGTGTCATGTTCTGGTCCATCCTCATTGTCGGAGGCGTGTTGATTTACTCAACCCGCATGGCAAAACGAGGTGAGAAGATTTTCCTGCGTACTATTCCTGGTCTCAAAGCCGTGGAAGAAGCTGTAGGGCGTTCTACAGAAATGGGGAAACCTGTCCTTTATGTGCCTGGAATCATGGATATGGATCAAGTGGAAACCGTAGCTGGAGTGGTCGTGCTAGGTCATGTAGCCAAAATGACAGCTCGCTATGAAACCAGCTTAAATGTTCCTGTATCTCGTGCCATTGTGATGAAAGCGGCTCGTGAATCCTGTCGCGAATCTTATCTCATTGAAGGTCGACCGGATCTTTTTCACGACGATATGGTTCATTATCTCACGGATGACCAGTTCGCATATGCAGCTGGTGTGAATGGAATTATGATGCGTGAAGAACCTGCTGCCTGTTTGTACATGGGTAAATTCTATGCGGAGTCCTTGCTGCTAGCTGAAACGGGTAATTCCATCGGGGCTATCCAGATAGCTGGAACAGCTTCTCCTTCGCAGATACCCTTCTTCGTAACAGCTTGTGATTATACACTCATTGGTGAAGAATTTTTTGCAGCCAGTGCTTATCTCTCACAAGAACCAGAATTGATCGGTGGTGTCAAGGGTCAGGATTATTTAAAGATGCTGGCCATCACCGTGATGATTTTGGGGACACTTCTAAACTTTTTTCATGATCTGGGTTGGACCTCTTGGGACTTCCTGGCTTATCTGACAGTCCAGTAGGAGATAGATCATGTTTTTTAAACGACAATTACCAATTGCTATAGCAGCTACTATAGGGTTCTTAACCCTGTTTGGCTGGTTTGTAGACGAACCTGTTATCAAATCATTTGTGGATGATGATGCAACCCAGTGGTTTGATATCCTGGCAAGTTTTGCCATGTTCCTTGGCGCTTTGAATCTGCTAAAGATGCAGGCACTAAAAGTAGTAAAACAGCAAAAAGGCTGGCAGTACGCTGCTTTGGCCATTGCTGGATTTGCTTTTTCATTCACTGCAGGCTTTATTCTTTTAGGCTCCTATAATGTGGAAATCAGTCAATATGATGACCCTGCCATGGTGGCAACTGTTTTGGCCAGCGAGATTAATCTCGATGAAAAGAGTACTGAGAATATTCTTATCGCCATGCCTGAAGGAGACACCTACACCATTGAAACACCCTATTTTACTAAAAATGGTGCTGACGATGTGGTAGAGAAAATCAATGCTGCAGGTGGAACTGCGACTATGCGGGCCACTGAGTGGGGCTCCCATATCTCAACACGTGGATCCCTGTTTAACTGGATGTTCAGATTTATCTTTACGCCCCTTTCTGCAACCATGTTTGCCTTATTGGCATTCTTTGTTGCCTCCGCATCTTACCGAGCATTCAAAATTCGTAATTTTGAAGCCACACTCCTGCTGATATCAGGAATAATTATCATGCTGGGTCGAGTACCCATTGGCGGACATATCTCTGCCTGGTTCGTCCTGTATATCGTCGTACTGGCCTTAAGTGCCGGTGTGAATACTTGGTTTAAGAACAGGACCTACACACTGGTGTCAGTGGTGGGAGGGGTTCTCATTGTGACCATTGCCGGATTTATCATGGGTTGGCCCGTTGATCAACCTGCGATTCTCTACTTGCCTGTTTTACAAAGCTGGATCTATAACAATCCCAATGTTGCCGGAGCTCGGGCGATCATGATAGGAATTGGATTGGGTATCTTTGCCACTTCAATTCGCTATATCCTGGGAATTGAAAAATCATATATCGGAGAATGATGATGGATAAATTTTTAGATTGGATCGTTCGTGCCGGTAGTCTTGATAGACGCTATATCTTCTTAGTCATAGCATTGGTCGTTGTTTTACCTCTCTTCTTCCCAATTGGGTTGCCCATCCGGCCAACCAATTCCTCGCAAGACGTCTATAATGCTGTGGAAAAACTGGAAGCAGGGGATAAGGCTCTGGTTTCATTTGAATATGGACCAAGTACCAAGCCGGAAATTCACCCCATGGCTGTTGCCCTCCTCCGTCACCTATTTGAGAAGGATGTGAAGGTTTACATCACTTGCCTGTGGCCAGATGGTCAGTTCATGGCTATGGAAGCACTTGAGTTGGTTGCCGAGAGGCAATACAACAAGGTCTATGGCGAGGACTATGTGCTTCTGGGTTACAGACCTGGAGCAGAGGCTGTTATAAAGGGTCTTGTCAGTAATATCCGTAAAGTGTTTACAGTGGACTCTCAAGGAAACTTTCTGGATGATATCCCCATGATGGTGGGTGTCAATCAGGTCGCTGACTTTGATTATCTCTTTTCAGCATCTGCAGGATATCCTGGTACAGTTGAATGGGTACAGTATGCAGCAGATCCTACTGGTGTGACCATGAGTACAGGAACAACCTCTATTCAGGTCAATGAAGTGATGCCATATGTGCAATCGGGTCAGATTGTAGGCATTCTTGGTGGGATGCCAGGAGCTGCTGAATACGAATCTCTCATTGGGCAGGCTGGCATTGGCACCAGTGGAATGGATGCGCAGTCCGTTGCACACCTTGTCATTGTTGGATTTATCATTTTCGGAAACATCTCGTTCTTTGTTGAACGTCGGCGTTCCAAGAAATATTAGGAGGCTGAGAAATGAACGGTTCTGAAATTTTTGGTGCTTGGATTGCAGTCTTTCTAACCCTTGGTATCTTTTCATATTTATACAAGGATAATCCTTTTTATAAGATATCTGAACATGTGTTTGTCGGCGTTTCAGCCGGCTACTGGATGGCAATGGCCTTCTGGACACAGGTTCAACCCAATCTATTTGGCCGTTTGTGGCCAACACCTGAGGGTGAGATATCCGGTTTTCTGATGAGGGCCTGGTACGGGATCTATGATTTCTTCGGTTTCATCCTCCCCAGCGTTTTCCCTGATGGTGGCATAGATAAAGGACACGGGCACGATCCACACTTCATGTATATCCTGCCATTTGCCCTGGGTATAATGATGTTGTTGAGTGTGTCTTCAAAATTGAGCTGGCTAGCCCGTCTTGGTATTGCATATACTGTAGGTATGGCTGCAGGGTTGAGGGCCTATGCATTTTTGAATTCCAATGTTCTGGGACAGATAAAGGGCTCGGCAGTATCCTTTGTTGATATGCCCTTCTTCAGTCTAACCGGTGTCAGTGTATTCAATAATCTGATTATTCTGGTGGGTACCATTACCGGGTTGCTTTATTTCTATTTTTCCAAGGAACATAGTGGCACTTTTGGTAAGGTAACCCGTGTTGGAATTTATTTCCTCATGATCAGCTTTGGTGCCTCATTTGGTTTTGCTGTTATGGGTCGTATATCATTACTCATAGGTCGTTTTACAGATCTTATCACCTATGGTGGCCCAACTTATAGTTATGCATCAATTTGGTTAATATTGCTCATGATAGTCCTGCTTGCAGTTTGGACATTTAAGGGTGACAAGAAAGTGGCTAGCTAAGTCATAAATAATTAGAACGTTTTGTAGGGAGAATAGGCTGATATGGCCGTTTCAATCACGCTGAGAAATATCATCAAAAAATATGATGATAAGGCAGCATTAAATAATGTAACCTTGGGTGTAGAAAAAGGGCATATCCATGCTCTCATCGGGACAACCGGTTCAGGTAAGTCGACACTTCTAAGAGTCATAGCAACGCTGTGTTCACCCACCTTGGGGTCAGGTTATATCAATGGTTTAAATCTGGGTGCCCGACAAAATCAGATTCGCCACCAGATAGGGTATATGTCTCAGGACAGCCGTTTTGAGCAGTCACTCACGCTCATGGAAAATCTGACGCTTCATGGCAAACTTCATGGAATCGCTCAGGGAGATCTAATAAATCGCATCTCCGGTTTTGTGCGACGTTTTGAAGTGGCCAATAGCCTACATGCCTTCCCCAGAGAAGTGAGCTTTGGTACCCGAAGAAAGATGGAATTTATTCGGGCCGTCTTACACAACCCATCCATTCTGCTCCTGGATGAGCCTACTGCATCACTGGATCAGGGCTGCAAAGAACTCATGGAAGTCTTTCTACGTGAGCAGAAACTGAGATTTACTACTGTCATGGTTTCCAGCAATATCGACCAGGTTGAACGTCTGGCGGATAGAATCTCTATTCTGGATGAAGGACGCCTGGTTGCTGATGGAACTTTGAAGGAATTGAAGGAGACGGAGCGCGAAAATCGTATCCTTGATCTCATTCTATCAGAAACTCATGAAAGGGATTTTAACATTCTCGATGCATCCCCACACGTGGTTTCCTATACAGTACAGGGGAATCACTATGAAATTATTACGGAAGTAGATATTCCCCCGGAGAAGATCACAGCTCTTTTTCATGAGAGGGTAGTAGAGGCAACGCCTCGCTTACCGGCGCTATCAGATATATTCAAACGGATGATCAAAGTGGAGGCCATGCATGAATAATGTATTTGCTGCCCTCTGGCACCGCGAATTGACCATTTACAAGCGACAATTTACCACAATGGGACTTTTGCCTGTATTAACAGGCTTGATATTCTTTTTCATGTTCTTCCTGCCTTATAAATCGCTTTTGCCAAAAGCAGATATGGCCCTTGTTATGCCAGCCTTGGTTCTGGATTCACTCCTCTTAACACTGTTGATTACGATTTATGAAACGACAGCACGATTTTACTGGGAGACTCAGAGAAGCAATGGCATGGCCAGCCTCTATGAAATGGGTCGCTTTCATCGACAACCCTCATTTTTTATAGCCCAGGGCGTTATTAGTCTTGCAAAGGGATTTACTCATTTAGCTGTGGTTTGGGCTATTCTAGCTTTTGTGACTGAGATGTCTTTTGCTGCAATAAATTTTCAAGCGAGTATTGTGTTCATTCTGTTAGGGGCACTCCAAATTGTTGCATTGAGCAAAATTATCGGTCTACTTGCAAAGCATGTGGACAGCTTGAGTAAGTTGCTTTATATCGGACTTTTACCCATGATGATGATCAGCGGTTTGTTCCTTTCCAAGGGAGCTCCCATGGACAAGTACCCTGATATCGCCTTCTACTTGCCTCCTTACAATTGGATGGCCGGTCTTGATATTGCCTTCCTCAATGGAATGATAGATTATGGTTTTTTACTTATCTGTCTTATAGAGACTGCCTTCCTTGTCTGGCTTTCAGCAACGTTTTTCCACCTGGATGGGGATAGTTGAAAATCTATCTAGCAGGGGCAATCGAGGCTGCTCCTGATGATGGAAAAGCATGGCGTGCTGAAATTGGACAATTCCTTAAAAGTGAATTTAGCATGGATGTGTTTGATCCATCCCAACATGAGCAGGACTTTCTTACTTCAGAAGAGAAAAACAACTTTAGACAGTGGAAAAGCATTGATATTAAACGATTTAGACCTGTAATTAAAAAAATAATTGATCGCGATTTGGAACAACTTCTGGAAAAATGTGATGCTGTAATCTGTCTCTGGGATGAGCATGTAATTCAGGGAGGTGGTACTCACGGCGAGCTCACACTTGCTTATGAGCACAAGATGCCTGTCTATCTTGTATTGGGCATGCCCCTGGAAAAAGTGTCTTCCTGGATCGTCGGTTGTACCACTGAAATATTTTCAAGTTTTGAAGAAATGAAGCAATTTCTCATAAAAAATGGTTTCAATGATATTGTTGAATAACTGCTTGACTTTCAAAAAAGACCCCTTACCTTTTTGACGTTATCCTAAGGTGGGTAAGGGTTTGCACCCACTTGAGCGATTCCGTGCAGGACATGCTCAAGTCAACAGAACCGATATTATTTTATTAATACAAAAAAACAAGGAGGACACACTATGAACAAAGCCGAATTGATTGCAAAGATTGCCGATGACTCAGGGATCTCTAAAGTACAGGCTGAAAAAGCACTTGGTGCATTTACAGGCGCTGTTACAGATTCACTAAAAGCCGGTAACAAAATTGCTTTAGTTGGTTTCGGAACTTTCGATGTTTCAGCTCGTGCAGCTAGAGTTGCTCGTAACCCTCGTACAGGTGAACCGATCAATGTTCCTGCAATGAACGTTCCTCGTTTTAAAGCTGGTAAAGGTTTGAAAGACTCCGTCAACTAGAACTCTTTGCTTTAGATCAATTAGAAAAAGGGCGTGTTAGTTCACGCCCTTTTTTAATTGGGAGATTCACTCATGGAAGCCATCTGTCACATATCTCTTGATGCCATAACTCAAAACTATACCTATTTCCAAAAAAGAGCAAATCCCGCGCAGATCATCCCTGTTGTGAAGGCCAATGCATATGGTCACGGCGCAATGGCAATAACAAATCATCTGCATACCACGTGTGCTGTTAAGACATTTGCAGTTGCCACCCTGGAAGAAGCTCAGGAACTCGCTTCAAAGATTCCAGAAATATCCATATTAATCTTCAGTAGAGTATTCCCAACTGAGCTAACAGCTCTACCAAAGCATGCTATCCTTAGTGTGGGATCTATGGAAGATGCCAGGTCATTATCAGAAACTTCTAGCTCGGCCATCAGGGTTCACCTGAATGTCAATACTGGCATGAACAGGCTAGGTCTCTCTTATACGGAAGTTTTAAACCTGGTGAAGGGTGATCTATCCAATTTGACAATAGAGGGCGTGTATAGCCATTTCTCCTCGTCAGACACGGCCTCAGATTTGGTTTACACCAAACAAAACAATGACTTCAAAGTCTTGGTCGACAAATTGCGTGACCATGGATTCTCAGGGATGGTTCATATAGCTAACAGCGCTGCCAGTTTACACCATGGACAGGACCCGTTTGATGCAGTGCGACTTGGTATTGGACTGTATGGCTACGATACATCGCCAGCAGCAGAGCACCAGTCCTTCCTCAAGCCAGCCATGACAGTGAGTGCTCCTCTTATTCGGGTGGCTCGAATTCAGGCTGGTGAATCAGTGAGCTATGCTGAAAAATGGCAATCAGCAGTAGATACAAATATTGGAACGCTACGTATGGGTTATGCTGACGGGTACGCAAGGGTCCTCTCCAACAGGGGAATTGTCTGTCATCACGGCAAGAGTTACCCTGTTATAGGCACAGTAACCATGGATCATATTATGATTGACCTCGGTGAAGATGAGCCGCAAACAGGTGAAATGTTTGAGGTCATGGGGGGTGAAAACCCAGCTGTCCAGATCCATACTATTTCTAAAATACGCAATACCATACCGTATGAGATTTGCTGTGCAATCTCGGCCCGTGTGAAGCGTATATATTTGACATAAATACTGCTTAAGCATGTCAATTTGCTCACTTGGCTGTGATGCTTGTCTTTCTCATTTAATTCCTGTGGAAACAACTAATTCACTGGAATGCACGCCTGCCCAATTAGGAATCCCAAAATAATAAACCTGTTTGTTAAAATTATTTACTAATTCCACCTTTCTGATATAAAAAATGGTTGAATTTGCTGAAATATTTCTTAACTCCATGCCTGCATCAAGGTTTAGAAATACCTGCTATTGATGGTCTTTTTATTATGCCTTCTTTCCAAGAATGCTAAAGGAGTTTAACGTGAATATATTAGTGATTAGTGGAGAGCAACCCCATGAGTTGGTCGACCATGGGAAGACTTTTCCGGACTCTCAAATTGATATCGTGAACTCAGCAGATTTAACATCTAAGTCACTGAGTGAAAAACTACTTAGTTTTTCTGGGGAAATGCTCCTGCTTATTGATGCCCGTAGCGAAAAAATTGAATTTAAAAAATCTGCAGCTGAATTGTACGAGCTGGTCGCTGATACATCTGATGATTGGTCACTCATTTACGCAGACTATGAAGTCGATGACAACGGACAGCTAAGTGATGAACACCTATTGGATCACCATATTGGTCGCGTCCGTGACAATACAGATTATGGCAAGGCCTGGGTACTCAATCTTGAAAAATTGAAAGACGTACTCCCTCTGGCTGATTCTACCAGACAGCATTTCTTATATGAATTAAGACTGCGATTGAGTGAGGTGGGGGAATTGGTTCATATCGCCAATCGCTATTCAGGGTCTCCATATAGAGTCAATAAAGCTGTGGGTGAGCAAAATGTTTTTGATTACCTCCTGGCAAGCAAGGACTCTCAACTGGAGCTTGAACAGATTGTTACTGATCATTTAAAGAGAATTGGTGCCTATCTGGCGCCAGGTGCCCACTATTCGACCGTTCCCTATGCAAAAAAACAATACGAACTAACGGCCAGTGTTATTATACCTGTAAATAATCGTCCTGAATTTATTGGTTCAGCTATCGATTCAATCCTGGCACAAACTGTTCAGGATATTGAGGTCATTGTAGTGGTGAATGGTGGTGAAACAGACCCAACTATTCCAGCGGTTCAAGAATATCTACCTGGCGGAAGCAAATATTCTGCCGACAAACCTGCTGTTCAGCTGGTGGTCTTGGATATTAATAATATTGGTCTTTGCCTGAATGCAGGGCTCATGCGCGCCAAGGGTAAATTTTATGTCCAATTGGATTCAGATGATCAGCTAATTGAAGATGCTGTGGAAAAAGTCACTCAGGTTTACGCTTCTGATGATACCATCGCCATGGTTATTGGTTCATATGAAGTTTGGGAGAAAGACGCAGCTTCTGGCGACATTACTCGTATGGATTCCATCCCTGTGGTCACTCATGCTGAATGGACCGAAGAAAATGGCCGCAACAACTTACTTCGTATTAATGGGGCAGGGGCACCACGCTCTTTCTACATTGAAGCTGCCAGAGATATTGGCTTCCTCGATATGAATACCTCAGCCTACGCCAGAAATTATGGTGAAGATTACGATTTTGTATCCAGAATGTGTGAACATCATCGTATTGGCCGTGTTTGGGATCCAATTTATAAAGTGATCAGGCACGGTGGCGGTACAGACCACAATATTGATCGAGCTACGGTTGACCGGAATGACAATGCTAAGGATGAAATGCGTCGTGAAGCAATTTACAGACGTCAAATTATAAACGAGGTCGCAAATGGATGAAATTGTACTAATTGGAGTTGACGGTGGAGCTTCCAAAGTCCTGGTTCATAAAGTTGATATCCTGATTAACCCTATGCGCTTCGTCGCGCTTAAGCCCTTCATTGAAGTAGCTTACAGCACCTCTGATTCCTATAGTCCAAATTTTAAACCCATTGTTTTGTCACGCCAATTGAAAGAGCACAAAAGTGGATCGGTGGTTCAAACAAAGGCTGAGGCTGCACAGGAGACTGCATTCTTAGATAGTTTTACCAAAGCCATCAGGACCATTCTTGGAGACAATGTTACCCAGGATATAGTTGTGGGGATAGGCCTGCCAGGCCTTAAAACTAAAAATGGGCGTGGTATCTCTGCCATGGCAAATGGCCCACGTATGCCAAAATTTTTGAATAACCTGGAGAAAGCCCTCAAAAAAGAAGGCTATACCACCCTCAATCCTATCCAGCTCATCGGCAGTGATGCCGATTATTGTGGTCTTGGTGAACAGTGGGGAGATGACGGTGGAATGCGTGGCGTCAATTCGGCCTATTATTTCGGTGTTGGCACTGGCATTGCAGATGCCATGTTGCTAAATGGTAAAAATGTTCCCTTTGATGCCTGCAAATCCTGGATAGCAAAAACCTGGGAAATGATGGCAAATGATGAAGAGAGCTATGAGAATTTACTTTCCGCCAAAGGGATTCAAGCCCGCTATGGTGCACTTACAGAAACATCTGTGGAAGATTTGGATAAAGCTGAAATCTTTCCCTGGCAAATTTATGACCGCGCGCTGGCTGGTGAAGAGGCTGCCCTGGAGATTGTCGGAAGTACAGCCCAAGCTTTGTCTGAACTGCTATTCCATCGTATTCAGACGCTTGCTCTGGGAGCGCCAGAAACTTTGCTTAGAGATGCTGAAAGGACGCTGGATGTTGAGCACGATCACCTCGGTGAAGTGTTTGAGCGGATTGTTATAGGACAGCGCTTGGGTGATATCTGGGAGTTCAAAAAATTTACACCACTCCTGCTTGACCCAGTGAATGAAAAATTAGGTCGTATGATTCATTCATCAAGTCTGCCACCAGAAGTGAAGTCTCTGTATTTAACCAAAACCAACCGTCTGAGGGATGACTTGATTATTCATTCAGAATTGAGACATGCCCCTGCCTTAGGAGCTGCCGTCGATGCCTATCTCGAGTGGATTGAACAGTGAGATAATCCGTGTAGGAATTGTTCTACCTGAAGATAAAATCCAGCAAATTACCATTTCCTGGTCAACTGAGCTTGAGCTCGAATCAAACGTTCCAGACATAACTACCGCCCAAAGTATTTCTCTTCTTGTTGAGCATGATGGTATAGGCCTCAAGAATTTCCCCAATACTTCGAATCAATCGACACTCACACTTTCTTGCCCTGATCAGGTTGAGTCTCTATCAACAAAATATGGATTCCATATTGATTCAGTCGTGGCTGGTCGTGGCTTCCATTGGGAAAAGAGGATTGAAGTTGACCTCCCAGGGAGGCTTGAAATTTCCATCCAGGATGGTTTTCTTAAAATCATTAATTTTGTTGATGTCGAAGCTTATGTCGCCTGTGTGGCCACGTCTGAAATGGGATCAGAAGCTCCTTCTGATCTGTTGGCAGCACAAACCATTGTCGCCCGCTGCTGGTCTCTGGCACTGGCAGAAGCCAAGCATCTTGCTCATGGCTATGATGTCTGCAATGATGATTGTTGTCAGCGCTACCAGGGGACGAGTTTTCTCACGGAGCATTCTCTAAAAGCTGCTATCGAAACCAGGGGTGAGGTGTTGGTCTACGACGACAAGGTCATCGATGCCCGATACTCTAAGAATTGTGGCGGAATGGTTGAAGCTTATGATACTGTGTGGGAGGGTGGCAAGGTGCCATATCTTATTCCTCTCTGGGATGGTCCAATACAAAAACCTGGGCATGCTGTTGATGACTTTGATACGCATTACGCCTATGATGAGGCTTATTGCTCTTCCAAAAGATTTGAAAATGTCAATCTTGGAGGTATGCTTGGGAAAGTCGATGTATCAGGGAGCTATTATCGTTGGGAACAGGTTATGGCCAAAGTTGGTATCCTGAAAAATTTGAAGAAATATACTGGATTAACATGGTCCAGCATTGATGATATACGCATCATGGAACGGGGACCCAGTGCTAGAATTAAATATTTATTTCTCGTTGGTACAGATGAAAATGGTGCATCGGTGGAGCAAGTGGTGAAATCAGAATATGGTATTCGCCAAATGTTTAGTGATTCATTTCTGTACTCTTCAGCATTTGTTATCCATAATGCTGACACCTTAAAAGATGATGATCACGTCGTTTTAAAAGGCGTTGGTTGGGGTCATGGCGTAGGTTTGTGTCAGATGGGGGCCCTGGGGATGGCCCTGGAGCATATAGGCTACAAAGAGATTTTAAGACACTATTATCCTGGTACCCGGTTGGCTCAACTGAGCTGATCAGTTCCTCATTCTATCCTGGAGCGAAAACCTCCAGTCCATTGGCTTTTTTCAAGATTTTTATACAGCTGGACAAGATCAACCTATTTTATGTTGGTAAATGCTTTTAACTAACCTAGTTTGAATCAACAACCCGGAGTATATACACATGCAGCATCAAAAATTTTCTCTTCGAAGACGGATAACAATTATAGGTATCATGGCGATGCTAATTCTCCAATCCTGTGTGAGTGTCTCACCACCCGTTGTGGCAGAAATGCCGCCACAGCCAATTGTAGGTGAAATGCATTCAGGTTTTGTGAAATCTGGTCTGGAAGTCTTTATCGAAAATCGCAACTGGGACGACAATTTGAAATATGGTCTTCTGGCAAATCAAAGTTGCGTGGATAGAAATCTGGTCCATGGGGTACAGCTCCTTCCTGAATATATCAATCTGGTCCTCATTATGTCACCCGAGCATGGATTGTTCGGTGCAGAAAACGGGGGCGATCTCATAGGTGAAGAAATTGAACCCAGCTCCGGGATTAGAGCTGTTACCACCTATCGTCAGGGACAAGAGGCCATCAACGAGATGGTTGCTGATCTGGATGTGATCCTGTTTGATATCCAGGATATTGGTGTCCGCTCCTATACTTTTATTTATTCCATGTCCTATATCATGAAGGCAGCTGCAGCCATGGGCAAAAAAGTCATTATTTTGGATCGTCCAAATCCTATCAATGGTGTCCAGATGGAAGGCAATATTCTTAAGCCAGAATTCTCCAGTGGCGTTGGTCGATATCCTATCCCTTATCGTCATGGAATGACCAATGGGGAGCTGGCCTTACTTTTCAATACTGAGTTTGAGATTAATTGTGATCTTGAAGTCGTCAAAATGGAAGGCTGGACCCGGGATATGTGGTTTGAAGATACAGGCCTACCCTGGGTACCTACCTCACCGCATGTACCGGATGCATCCACTATTCTTCCCATGATTTCGACAGGAACTTATGGCGAACTACATGTTTTATCTGAAGGTGTGGGAGTAACCATCCCTTTTGAATTTGCAGGAGGCCCCTGGATTACCAATCCACACGATTTTGCTGATGCGCTAAAAACAAGGGTTGGGGAGGGCATCATTTTTCGACCTACCTTTGTGAAACCATATTATGGCCGCTTTAAAGGTCAAGTGTGTGGTGGCGTCCAGCTTTATGTTAGCGATCCTGAACAGTACAAACCATATTTAGTTGGATTGCAGATTTTGGCTGTTCACCAGGAATTATATCCTGATGTGGATCTCTTTGCCAATGAAGGCCGCTGGGGAATGTTCAACAAGGTCATGGGGGATGATCAGATAATGAAAGATATTCAGGCCGGAAAAGACCCATTGGAAATGGAGGCGGGATGGCTGAAGGACCTCAATGATTTTGCAGAAATGCGCAAAGCATACCTTTTATACAATTAAACCATACCTGAGGTGATCTTATCAAAAGTAAAAAACTTAATACTGTAGTGGTTCTGGCACTGTTGAGTTCATTCCTCTACAGTCAAGGAGTCCTGGAAAAACCCCATGCAGATCATGTGGCACAATTTGGTCATATCGAGGTTGACCAGGAGGGTGGATTTACTGGATATCCTCGAGATCTAGTGCCTCGTAATGCGTTGAGGGATCCAAGCCATGTTGTTTTTGGATATCATCCCTATTGGAATGGTACTGCCTGGGAAAACTATGTGTATGATATTTTGAGCCATATCGCCTGGTTTGGATTGAATATGGGAAACAATGGGGAGATCACCAATGCGCATGGGTGGCCGGTCAATGGTCTTGTGGATCTGGCCCATAGTCGAGGCGTAAAGGTTATTGTCACGGTGACAAATTTTGATAATGCAGGTATTGGGACACTTCTTGGCAGCGCAACGTATCGGCAGAATGCCATTGACAATCTCATCTCAAGGGTAATCCTGGGCAATGCTGATGGTGTGAATATAGACTTCGAATTTGTACCATCCTCTGCGACTGCAAATTTCAACACCTTTATCCATGACCTCACCCAGGCCTTCCATGATCAGATTCCTGGATCTGAAGTGAGTATCGCCATGCCTTCAGTAGATTGGTCCAATGCGTATGACTATAATTACCTCTCGGACAATTGTGATGGTCTCATGATCATGGCCTATGGCTATTACTGGTCTGGCAGTTCAAATGCTGGTCCTATTTCTCCCTTGAACAGTGGTCTTTCAAGCTGGTATATTAGCCGTACAATTCAGGATTATCTGACAAAGACAGGAGACGATGGTTCACAACTCATCCTCGGGTTGCCATGGTACGGTCGAGATTGGCAGGTGACCAGCACTGCTGTGAATGCACCTGTCGTTGAAAATACCAGTGGAGCAACCATCTTATATCCAGCGGCAGAAGCCAATGCTCAATCATATGGCAAACAATACCGCACTGACGTCGCGACTGCCTGGTACAATTACAATAATGGGGTACAGCACCAGGTTTGGTACGACGATTCATTAAGTCTGGCCACAAAATATCAATATGCTATTAATGAGGACATCAAGGGAATAGGCATCTGGGCTTTGGGTTATGATGGGGGACGTCCTGAAATATGGGGCGGGCTCAGTGATATCTTTGGAGCTGATGCACCTCCACAATCGTCCCGATATTTTACTGTAAAGAATATGGGGAATGGCAATGTAAGTGTTCACTGTGCTTACACCCCCTTTACTGATTTCTATAAGGCCTATACGAGTTTAGATGGTGAGCTATTCACATTGACAGATAGTTCAGCCACCCAGGATATTATGCTGACAAGTCTTGGATCAGGTCAAACAGTCTATGTAAAGGTCAGAAACTCAAATACTCATGGCAGTAGCAACCTATCGGAAGTGCTTGGGGCGACAGTAAGTGACCAGGACGAATCTACAGTACTTGTAGTCCAGGGTTTTGAACGTACAGGTGGAACGGTAAACAATTTTGACTATATCATAGAACATGGTTCTGCCATTCAAGCGAGTGGGCGGTTATTTGATGCGGCCAGCAATGATGCTGTTGAAGCCAGTGCTATAGAATTGTCTGATTATGATATAGTGGATTGGATCAGTGGGGAAGAAGCTTCAGCCACGGTTTCATTCACACCTCTGGAGCAGACGCGTATTATGGGCTATTTGGAACAGGGGGGTCGGATTTTTATATCAGGCTCTGAGATCGGATATGATCTTGAGGCCAGCGGAAGTGGAAGCGATATCAGTTTTTATCGAAACTACTTTAAAGCAGATTACATCAGCGATGATGCACAATCCTATTCTATGAATGGCATGGCAAGTGGGATATTCTCAGGGATGACAGGCATTACTTTTGATAATGGTTCCCATGGAACCTATGATGTGGACTATCCCGATGGCATCAAACCTTATGGTGGTTCCATCAATAATCTGCGCTATGAGGGTGCAGACTATACAAGCGCAGGAGGTGCTGGGATTCAGTACATTGGGAGCTTTGGTGAAAGTACAGCTTTAGGTGGAGTAGTGTATCTTGGCGTTGGGCTTGAGGCTATTTATCCTGAAAGCGCTCGCATCGCGGTGATGTCAGCAGTCCTGGACTACCTGGAGATATCTGTTGACGTGGATGTCCCTCTCCAGCACCCCCTAGATTTTCAAGTTTCTCAAGCTTATCCCAACCCATTTAACGGGTCATTTGTAATGGATATAACCATCCCTGAAGCGAGTGACCTGACTCTAACCCTTTATAATTTGAAGGGGCAGCAGGTGAGACGCTCTGAGCAACATCTTCATGCCGGAGTAAATCATATTACATTCTCTGGACTCAACAATTCAAACGCCAGTTCTGGTGTGTACATCCTCAGGGTGGAAAATGAGGAGCAGTTTTACACACAACGTATCACCTACTTGAAATAGGAGCTCAAATGAAAGCACTTCTCAAATCCATACTCCTTGCAATATTCTTCCTCGGACTTTGGTCATGCGCCACTCCACCCGGTGGGGGGCCATTGGCAGATATCCCGGGACCTCATGAAGAGCAGCAAATGGAGATGGGAAAAAAAGATATTCCCCAGGAAAAAATTGTGGTCCATACAGGGCTGGATGTGCTGGAGAAGATGGGTTTTGAGCCCCTCCTCGGCAAAAAAGTAGGTGTGGTTACCAATCATACCGCTGTGAATAAGAAGGGTGTCCATCTTGTCGATTTATTGCATGCCAATAGTGATATAACCATTAAAGCCATTTTTGCGCCGGAGCATGGTTTTAGAGGAAAGGAACAGGGCGGTGACGCCATTCCCGGGGGTGTGGATTCAAACACAGGTGCTCCAATCTATAGTCTGTATGGTGAGCATCGTGAACCAAATCCGGAAATGTTGGAGGGTATTGAGGTTCTAATATTTGATATTCAAGATGTGGGTACTCGCTTCTATACCTATATCTCAACTATGGGGTATGTCCTTGAGGCTGGCTCTAAATTCAATATCCCAGTCATGATATTGGATCGTCCAAATCCCATAGGGCGTCGCATTAATGGCAACGTCCTCGATGATGGCTTTGAAAGTTTTGTGGGGCGCTATAAGATTCCTATTCGCTATGGATTATCAGTGGGTGAGTTGGCGAGAATGATTGTGGGTGAGAAGATGTTGTCTGGCCTTGACTCACTTGAACTGCATGTCGTGGAATGTGAGGGGTGGACAGGAGAATTGTACTGGTCCCAAACGGATCTTACTTGGATACCGCCATCTCCCAATATGCGAAACACCAATGAAACACTGACCTACCCAGGTCTTTGTCTCCTTGAAGGCGTCAGAATTAACGAAGGTCGCGGAACCGAGTTTCCCTTTGAATATGTGGGAACCCCCTATATGGATGGAAAACTACTAGGCCGAGAACTATTGGCTACAGGGCTGGAAGGCTTCAACGCTGAACCTGTTTCTTATACTCCAGTAGATATGCCTGGTGTGGCTATGAACCCACTCTTTGAAGGTGAAGTTGTCAATGGTGTCAAGATTGTCGTCACTGATCCTGATAAATACAAGGCCGTTGATTTCCTAATTCATCTCCTGGTTATAACAAAAAAGAATTATCCACAGGAGTTTGGATGGAGAAGCTCCCGTGGTCCTGACCGTTTGTGGGGAGGTTCAGGATTGAGAGAGATGGTGGATGCTGGAAAATCAGCCGAGGAAATTATTGCTAGTTATCAAAATGAATTGCTGGCGTTTGAAGCCATTCAATCCAAATATTTGATTTACTGAAATATATATTAGATAGTCCGCTTGAAATGACAATACTGCGAAGGATATCGTAATGAATAATGAGAAGACCCCAATAGCGCGCTCCCCATGGACCTGGATTCCATCCCTTTATTTTGCTGAAGGAATTCCCTATATCATTGTCATGTTTGTGGCCAGCGACATGTACAAAACACTGGGTGTACCAAACTCCACCTTGGCTTTCTGGACAGGCCTGCTCTATTTACCCTGGGTAATCAAGCCCCTATGGAGCCCGTTTGTTGACATGTACTCCACCAAACGAAACTGGATTTTCTGGATGCAATTGGTTCTGGCTGTCATGTTCTTTGGCGTCTCTCTTTCTCTCCACCTGCCATGGTGGTTCGCAATGACAATATTTTTTCTCTGGGGCATGGCAATTTCATCTGCTACCCATGATATCGCCGCAGACGGCTTCTACATTCTGGGCTTGAATGAGCATGACCAGGCCTTTTTCACTGGGATTCGATCAACTTTCTATCGTCTTGCCATGATTGCTGGTTTGGGTCTTTTGGGAATGATCACCGGTCTGATTATTGATAATACTGGCCTGGAAACTGTGAAAGTGGATATCCATTCAGTACCATCAAGTGAAATCACTGAAGTGATCACAGAGGCAGATATCAATATCCCGGCAGATAATGATGGTGAATCCAAAATCCTTATCTACCCGGAGATGATCAAGGTTCCGCTACCTGGCGGCTCTCTAGACTCCACCAACATCTTTTTTATCCTCTCAGCACCGCCAGAGGAAGATGTGATTATGAGTTTTGGCCAAAAGAAGGGTAGCCAGGACATTAGCCTGGTAACTTCTGGTGTTTTGGAATTTGATGCAAGCAATTGGAATGTTCCACAAAAGCAAACCCTAAAAGTTATTGGAAATCTAAGGGCACCTGCTGAAGCAAGGTTTGAAGCAAAAGCTGGAAACGTCCCCTTCGGTTGGTCTGTATCCATTGCTTTCCTTGGAGGTCTTTTTATCATCTTTGCCCTGTATCACAAATTCAGGCTGCCACGACCTCCCCGTGATATCCAAAAGGATGCGGCAAATGAAAAAGATTCTTATCTGGAGATATTCACGTCCTTCTTTAAAAAGGAAGGTATCGTGGCCTCTGTGTCCTTTATGTTGCTCTATCGCTTTTCTGAAGCGCAGTTGACAAAAATGGCTTCACCCTTCCTCCTGGATGCTCGGGAAAATGGTGGACTGGCACTTTCCCTCACAGAAAAGAGTTTTGCCTATGGCACTGTTGGTCTATTGGCCCTGGTTATTGGTGGGATTAGTGGTGGAATTCTGGCTTCCCGCCATGGTCTGAAAAAATGGATCTGGTGGATGGCTCTGGCCATAAATATTCCCAACACAGTCTACATATTTATGTCTTATACCATGCCCTCCAATCTGTATCTCATTAATACCATGATAGCCATTGAACAGTTTGGCTACGGATTCGGGTTTACGGGCTATATGCTGTATATGCTGTATGTGGCAGGTCAAGGGAAACACGAGACTGCGCACTTCGCCCTGACTACTGGCTTTATGGCTCTGGGTATGATGATTCCAGGAATGATTAGTGGATATATTCAGGAGTTCCTGGGCTATCAACACTTCTTCATCTATGTAATCCTATGTACGATTCCAAGTTTTATTGCCCTTTATTTCATAAAAATTGATGCTGGATTTGGAAAAAAGGTCGAAGCGAAGGCCTGAGGTCGTTAAGCCGACTTTGTTTAATGAATTTGACAAGAGCATAGGGGATTAGCCAATGCGCTCACTACACTTTATTGATATCAGCGTCATAGTTCTGTTCTTCCTGGTAATTTTTGGGATTGCCGCGTATTACACGCGGAAGGCGGGTAAGGACACAAAAGAGTTCTTCTTATCTGGGAGGAACATGCCCTGGTACATTGCCGGAACTGCAATGGTTGCTACTACCTTTGCAGCGGACACGCCTCTCGCTGTGACAGAGCTTATTGCCAGGAACGGGATTGCAGGCAATTGGCTTTGGTGGAATATGGCTATTGGCGGGATGTTAACAGTCTTCTTCTTCGCCAGGTTATGGCGTCGTGCAAACATCATGACTGATGTAGAATTCGTTGAGCTCCGTTATTCAGGCAGGGCAGCTGCTGTGCTCAGGGGTTTCAGGGCTGTCTATCTTGGACTGTTTATGAATGCCATCGTCATGGGTTGGGTAAACAAGGCCATGGTCAAGATATTCAAGGTCACAGTACCTGGTGTTGATGCCTTTGTTCTGGTTGTCCTAGCAGCATTAACCATTGCTGTCTATGCATCTGCATCCGGCCTGCTGGGAACTGCCCGTACTGACAGCTTTCAATTTCTCTTCGCTATGATGGGTTGCATTGTCCTCGCCATCATCGTTGTCAGGTTACCGGAAGTTGGGGGCGTAGTGGCTCTTCAAGAGAAACTCGCTCCTCAGGTATTAAATTTCTTTCCGCAGATCAGAGCTGCTACTGCAGAAGGACTCACCGGGGGAGTTTTTGCACTGACCATTGGTGCCTTCCTCGCACATATTGGACTGCAGTGGTGGTCCAGCTGGTATCCTGGTGCTGATCCCGGTGGTGGCGGTTATGTTGCCCAGCGGATGATGTCCGCTAAGGATGAGAAGAATAGTCAATTGGCAACGCTTTGGTTTACAGTTGCTCACTATACCTTGCGTCCCTGGCCCTGGATTATCGTTGCTCTGGCTGCACTTGTCATTTTGCCAAGATCCCAAAGTCCAGAACTTATTCAGATGGAAAACCCTATTTTATATGAGCATGTCGTCCAGGCTTATACGGATGGCGTGAATATATACGGGGGCGATCCAGCCTTTGCTGAGCCAGAATTTCAGGCTATGTACGAGAAGTACGAGAATACCGTTGATCCCGGTGTCATGTACCCAAAACTTATGGTGCGATACCTGCCCACAGGTTTGCTGGGGCTTCTCATAGCAGTTTTCCTTGCAGCTTACATGTCCACCATCGCATCCCAATTGAACTGGGGAGCTTCCTATCTAGTCCATGACCTGTATCGACGCTTCATTCGTCGGGATGGAGACGAGAAGCATTACGTGCTGGTCTCCAGATTGGCTATCATCCTCATGACCATTGTCTCTCTACTTGTAACACGTTATCTGCTGACTACAATTTCAGGTGCATGGGAGTTCATTATCAATGCCAGTGCCGGACTGGGGGCCGTTCTCATTCTACGCTGGTTCTGGTGGCGGATCAATGCCTGGTCGGAGATCTCGGCTATGATCACCCCGCTGATCATTTACCCCATAGCACGATGGGGCTATGGTCTCGAATCGCCCATTACCCTATATCCAATTGTACTTGGAACCACCATTGTCTGGTTGATCGTCACCTTCTTGACATCCCCTGTAAAAGAGGATCATCTCATAGCATTTTATCGTCGGATCAGACCCGGTGGGATTGGCTGGAAACCCATTCGAAAACACGCCCCAGAGGTGACCCCCGACACTGGATATGGTCGCAGTTTTATAAACTGGGTTCTTGGTGTGGTCCTCATCTATGCCTTCCTTTATGGTTTTGGCCAGATCATGTTCAAGAACTACCTACCTGGTTTTGTCGCTATCCTGGGTGGATTGGTAGCCGGATTTGTTATTAATGCGAATCTTAAAAAGGTCCCGGAGCTATCAGACTAGCGAGGTTGGACTAGGGTAAGTGCTGATACTCATATGGGTTTGTGCGGATGTGGAAATTCACTATCTCTAAAATCACGGTCTAACTTTGATCTAACCTTGCGAAGGTTCTAAACCTTCACAAGGTTCAATCAAACCCAGCTTTGGTTATTAAATTACTTCACAAAATCATCGATCAGCCTATATTGATTACGAAGTTTTCAACATCTCAGTAGAATAAAGAACCAATAGCCATTATAGCATGTTCTGTATTGGTACACACGGAGGATAACTCATGGATAAAACCAAAAAAGGTATCTGGGGCTGGGCCATGTATGATTGGGCGAATTCAGCTTTTGCCACCACGGTTATGGCCGGATTTTTCCCAATATTTTTTAAAAGTTATTGGAGTGCTGGTGCTGATGTAAATGTCAGTACGGCCCAATTAGGTGCCGCAAACTCAATTGCCAGTCTCATCGTTGCATTAATGGCTCCCATTTTAGGTGCCATTGCTGATAAGGGTTCTGCCAAGAAAAAATTCCTAATCTTTTTTGCTTATCTAGGCGCTCTCATGACTGCTGGTCTTTTCCTTGTACAGGAAGGGAATTGGCAAATGGCAATTTTTGTCTATATAATGGGTATTATAGGTTTTTCTGGTGCAAACATATTTTATGATGCACTCCTGCCCAGCGTTACCTCTGAGAAAAATATTGATCGAATTTCAGGCCTGGGTTTTGGTATGGGTTATCTCGGTGGAGGAGTCCTGTTTGCCTTGAATGTGGCCATGACACTTTTTCCTGAAACCTTTGGACTTGATGGTCCAGCTCAAGCAGTTCGAATATCATTCCTGTCTGTGGCAATCTGGTGGAGCCTTTTCACCCTATTCACCATTTTCTGGGTAGAAGAAAAAAAACCAGAAGGTACACCAGGGGGCATGGCCGTTATAAAAGCTGGCTTTAAGCAGTATCTGGATACCTGGAAAAAAATCAGACACCTCCAGACTGTCTCAATATTTTTACTGGCATACTGGTTCTATATTGATGGCGTCGATACCATAATCAGAATGGCTGTAGACTATGGTATGTCAATTGGCTTTGCCTCAAATGACCTCATCATTGCTCTCCTCATTACTCAATTCGTTGGATTCCCGGCTGCCATAGTTTTTGGAAGACTTGGTGAAAAATGGGGTGTTAGAAAATCCATTTATCTGGCAATATTCGCGTATATAATTATCACCTTTTATGGTGTGCTCATGACCAAGCCAATCGAGTTCTATGCCCTTGCCATTGCCATTGGACTGGTTCAGGGTGGTATACAGGCCTTGAGCCGTTCTTATTACTCCAGACTGATTCCCAAGGGACAAGAGGGCGAATTCTATGGCTTCTATAACATGTTGGGAAAATTTGCAGCCATCCTTGGGCCCCTCCTCATTGGTGTTGTTGGTTTAACTATTAAGGGTACTCTTGGACCCCTGGCGAGTACGCCAGAACAGACGCTGGCCATAGGTCAAATTGCATCTCGTTGGGGTATTGGATCTGTGGTCTTGCTTTTTGTTATTGGTGCAATCCTCTTCAAATTTGTTGATGAAGAAGAAGGCAAACGAGAAGCTGCATTTATTGAGGAACATTCAAAGTAACGACATAAACTCTGCTATAAAAGCCTCGGAACAAACCGGGGCTTTTTTTGTACTACCACGGCGAGAAGTCTGTTCAAAAGGGTCCCAGAATAGTACAGTTCTGGCTCCCAACTTTATCCGATAATTATTTCTGTCTCGCTTGATGGGCTTATATTTGTGTCGAAAGGATTTACGAACATGAAAATACTTGAACTGATCCAACTTCCTATAGGCGTAGCAATTCGCTGGGATGATGGTGATGAAGCACTTATCGATTTTCACAAACTCAGAGATGCTTGTCCTTGTGCAAATTGCTCAGGGGAGAGTGATCTCTTTGGACATAAAACTTTTGGCCTGCCCATGCTGAAAACAGCGAATACCTATGAATTGCAATCATTTCGTTGGGTCGGACACTATGCAATACAATTCACCTGGGCAGATCGACATGATTCCGGGATTTATACGTTGAAACTTTTAAAAGCTCTGGGCGAACCAGACGAAGAATAGTATGCCAGATAAATACGAATCAAAGCTTCTCCCTAGAATCTTTGTTGCCATCATGATTGTCGGGTCAAGTATAGGCCTCCACAGTTTTGCCCTGGATTTATGGCAGGGAGAGACGATATCAACTTTTGAAAGTTTATTGGCCACAGGTCTTATTCTCGTCCTTGTGGCAACCATTATTTATGTCATTATTCAGCGCATGGAGATGCGTAAAACTGAAAAATTCAGGAGAGAAAAATGGTAGCATGGTACACAACGGAAAGCGTTGCCGGGAAACAAATATCCAAACATTTGGGAGTGGCGACAGGCAGTACTATTCGAGCGCGGAATATTGGTAGAGATATTGTCGCCGGGCTGAGAACCCTGGTAGGTGGTGAAGTTCCAGAATATACGGAAATGATGGCCCATGCTCGCAACCAGGCCATTGAACGGATGCTTCAAAAGGCCGATGATATGGGTGCTGATGCTGTTGTGGCTGTGCGCTTTTCAACTGCTATGATTATGCAGGGGACTGCTGAAGTCATGGCCTTTGGCACTGCTGTCAAATTTTAAGAATCGAACCTTGAACTCCAACTTACCGCCAGGAGAAATCGTAGGAACCCTAACTGCGAAAAGACTGGATACCATCAAAAGAGTAGTGAGTAACCGCCAGTTTGACTTAACGGTCATTCTTGAGAACATTCACGACCCCCACAATGTAGGCGCTATTTTCAGATCAGCTGATGCTGTGGGGATTGATGAGGTTCAATTGCTCTACACAAAAGAAACTTTCCCTGCTCTTCACCCCAAGGTAACTGCTGGTGGTGGGAAGTGGGTTAAGCAAAATAAATATCGTGATCCACAGAAGCTGGCCGCAGACCTCAAGCAAAGGGGATTCAAGATATATACGACCCATCTGAGTATAGATGCAGTATCCATCCATGATATAGACTGGACCGAACCCTCGGCTGTGATTTTGGGTAATGAAAATCGCGGCGTATCCTCTGAAATGACCAAACTCGCCGATGCCAACATCGTCATCCCCATGTTTGGTATGGTTGAGAGCCTCAATGTCTCAGTCGCCACCGCCGTGGTTCTCTTTGAGGCCTGTCGACAGCGAATTGCCAGTGGAAAATATCCCAACCCAGAATCCAGCCCTGAATTTCTGGAGCAGAAGACAGAGGATTGGGTAAATATAAAAATTAACAAGCGTATACGGAGTAAGTAAGGCAAAGACCTACTTCTGAGGGACCCGATTTCATCTTTTGTCCATTCGAGTTGATAAGATGAAACTGACGCTCAGGTATTCGCTCAAAAGATAGTTTGCTGTGAGCCATAGGATAGGTATGTTGTCAATCTCACGAGACCCTGTTTGCAACCCATGTAAGGAATTCAGTTTTGAATGACATAATTAGTCCACTTATTAGATCGTTTTCTAACCCAGCATCCATTTTGGTTCTCGTCCTGATTAGCTTTTCTGCTTTGCCGGCAGCACCCTTAGATACCAAAAATGTAATGTCAGGAATGGGGGCACTTGCCTATATCAGTGAATCAGACGGAAGGGATGCGATTTTTATAAGGGACTCAGATGTGAACAATGTCATTTTCAGCTGTTCTTCTGGAAATGTAATCATTCTCACTCCATCAGTTAGTTCTGATGGCAATTATATCACCTTTCTGGTGGATAATGGTCGCAATCAAAAGACAATCCACATTTTAGGACCGCTTCAAAAGGTGAATAATAGATGGCAAGCCCATGACCTTGAGGTGATGACAGTAAGAGGAGGCGCATGGCCGGTATTCAACAATGATCAATCCGTTTATATGTCCATGCCTGAGCAGACATCCTTGTCGAATGATGGTACTACAAATATTTATCTGATTGGTACTGATGGCATTAAACAAATAAGTGATAATCTCGGTGTATCATCACATATCTGGCCTCTCATCAATCCAAACAAAGATGCATTGATTTATCGCTATATACCCCAACCCGATGAAATGGGTTACACTGCTGAACCTGTAAAATCTATTATTATGAGTCTGGACTCTGGCAGCAGCGAGATGCATTTTGTGGATCAATTTGTCTATCTGGAGCAATGGACCAGCCTGGGAGAAATCCTCTTCTCTTTTAGGGATAAGGATCAGAATGGGAATCGGATATACGCCCTGTACAATACTGAAACCAGAGCAACCAAAGAGATCTATCGCAACAAATCAAGACAGGGTGCACTAACCAGCGATTCTAAATTTTTGGCTACCATCCGCCCCGTCCCAGAAGGGAATCCGCAGTTTGATATTTTTGTAACAGATTTGATTTCTACGACAGAAATTAATCTCACACAATCACCTGGGCAGAGTGAAAGTCTCATCGGCTGGATTAAATAGCTCAAACCAATTTAACCTTATATTGATAAACGATTAATAAATAGAGCTTTACTCGATATATTGATTTAGGGATATGCCAGAATAAAAGTCCATCAAATCTCTTCCTGAAATCTTGGTTTATTCCCCACTTTTTATCGCATAAACCTTGAGTCGCAAGCCCCCTAAACTATATTGCATTGCTGCAATTCATTTGGACCAATAAAGATAGGAAAATTGCGCTGATGGCTGTTAAGATTGGAATCATAGCTGAGCACAAACCAGGGGAAGGTCGAATACCTCTTACCCCTGTGCAAATCTCACAATTACTCAAGGACCATCCTGACCTCAAAATCTCAGTAATGCCTTCTGCTCAGAGGATATTTAAGGATGATGAATTTAAAGCATTAGATATCCCCATGTCTCAGGATTTAGCAGATGTTAATCTGGTTATGGCTGTGAAAGAAATTGCTGTGAAAGATATTCATGCCAATCAAGCTTATCTTTATTTTTCCCATACTATTAAAGGGCAGGATTATAACATGCCCATGCTACAACACATTCTTGATACTGGAGCAACGCTGTTGGACTATGAGTTAATTCGAGATGATAACAACCGTCGTCTGGTATTTTTCGGACGCCATGCAGGATTAGCTGGCATGGTGAATACGCTCTGGTCATACGGACAACGCTTAAAGGTCTTGGGAACTGATAGTCCCTTTCTTCAGATCAAGCAGGCACAAGATTATGCCAATCTGGAGGAGATCAATCTCTCACTGCAAATTTTAGGATCAGAAATTAGTCGCTGGATGGCGGACAAACCTGCCATTGTCATCGGTGTGACCGGCTATGGCAACGTCTCTGGTGGTGCCCAGGAAATTCTGGCCAACCTACCTGTGCATGAAATGAGTGCAGAAGCACTCATGAAAACAGATTTAGATGCGCTGCATGGACAGCTCATCAAAGTTGTGTTTAAAGAACAGGACATGTTTGAACCCATCGATCCCAATGCCGAATTTGAACTTCAGGACTACTTCAATCATCCTGAAAAGTATCAAGCCAAATTTCAACCCTACCTCAAAAAATTGAATATGCTGGTTAACTGCATTTACTGGGATACCCCATATCCAAGACTGGTGACAAATGAAGAGATTAAAGCTCACTATGAGTCAGACAAAACCCTCATGGTTGTCGGTGACATCACCTGTGATATTGATGGAGCGATCCAGTTCAATACAGGCTCAACCTTGAGTCCTGATCCTGTCTATATTCATGATATAAAATCAGGTGAAAAAATAATGGGATTTGAAGGGGAGGGACCCGTTGTTATGGCTGTAGATAATTTGCCTACAGAATTGCCCCGTGAAGCCTCTGAAGCCTTTGGTGAAGCGCTTATCCCATTTGTGTATGCAATGGGCGCCTGTGACTACTCCCAGGCCTTTGAAAGTCTAAATCTCCCTGCTCCAGTTAAACGAGCCGTCATCGCACATGCTGGAAAATTGACCCCGGATTTTGTAATGCTAAAAAAATATCTGAAAGCTTAACTGAACTCAATGAGCAAACACGTACTTATTCTGGGGGCTGGGCTTGTTTCCCAGCCCATAATCGACTATTTATTCAAGAACACGGATTATTATCTCACTGTAGCAGATCTCATTGAGGAAAATGCTGTCAAAGCCATTGATAATCACCCCAGGGGAAATTCTGCAGGGCTTGATGTCAATAATGAGGAGACTCTGGGTCAGCTGGTAGCTGAATCGGATCTGGTAGTCTCACTGTTGCCATACACACTTCACACCATTGTAGCAAAACACTGTCTTAAAGCGGACAAACATATGGTCAATGCGTCGTATGTTTCCGAGGAGATGAAATCATTTGATGCTGAAGCTCGTGAAAAGAACCTGCTATTCCTGTGTGAAATAGGACTGGATCCAGGGATTGACCATATGTCAGCCATGCAGATCATCCACTCTGTGCAGAATAGAGGCGGAAAGATTGACGAATTCGTTTCAGTCTGTGGTGGTCTACCAGCACCAGAAGCAAATACAAATCCCTTTGGATATAAATTTTCATGGAGTCCCAAAGGTGTTCTTTTGGCTGGCAATAATCCTGCACAATATATCGATGGTGGGGCTTTAAAGAAAATCAGCGCACAGGACTTGTTCTATTCCACGGCTCCCATGAAAATCGATGGCAAGAATTTCGAAGCATATCCGAATCGCGATTCTACTGCTTATGCAGCCATATATGGCCTGGAAGGTATCGATCTTCTCATGCGTGGGACATTGCGCTATGCAGGTTGGCACAAACTGGTACTGGCTTTAAAGGCTTTAAATCTTCTCACTGAGACACCAATTCCAGTTGGAGCAAACAGCTATGCAGGAATATTGGCCAAGGTAAGTGGTTTGGATGTAACAAAGCTACGCTCAGAAGTTGCATTAAAGCTTGATGTTCCAGAGGATGGTGAAATAGTTAAGGCGCTGGATTGGTTAGGTCTATTCGACGCGAACATTGTGGAGTTTCCAGCCACATGTGCTATAGATCTTCTTGCTGAGATAATGAATGACAAAATGGCCTATGGGGAGGGGGAACGTGACATGGTAGCCCTACAACATAGATTCAAGGCTACTTTCTCTGATCATAAGGAAGAGATCACATCAACCCTCTTTGATTACGGTATTCCCAATGGAAATAGTTCCATGGCACGGACAGTATCATTGCCTTTGGCAATTGCTGTAAAACTAATTCTTGAAGGGAAAATTAACTTGACGGGTGTGCAAATCCCCGTGGATCCAATTATTTACGAGCCAGTTCTCAAAGAGTTAAAATCTCTGGGTATTGAATTTGAAGAAGAGATTATCAGAAGCTAAACCATATGATTAACAGGATATTAAACATTATAAAATTAAAAGATAAGTAAAGAGGTAATTATGGATTTCTTAAAAGAATTGGGAATTGAAGAATTTAATGCTGGTGCCTGTGTAGGAGCTGGAGAGTGGTTGGCAACTGGTGGGGATGATGTTCTCAAATCTCGTAACCCTGCAACTGGTGAAGTTATTGCCAATGTGTATCAGTGCACAGAAGAAGCCTATGAGCAGGTCGTTGCTCAAGCCGATGAAGCCTTTAAAGAATGGCGCCAGGTTCCTGCCCCAGTGCGAGGAGAATTGGTCCGGTTGATGGGTGTTGCGCTAAGAGAGAAGAAAGATGCACTGGGTAGTCTGGTTTCTCTGGAAATGGGAAAGATCAAGCAGGAAGGTGATGGTGAAGTTCAGGAAATGATCGACATTGCTGACTTTGCAGTTGGTCAGTCCCGTATGCTTTATGGTAGTACCATGCACTCCGAGCGTTTTCAGCACAGAATGTATGATCAGTATCATCCACTGGGTGTTGTTGGTGTCATATCAGCTTTTAATTTTCCTGTAGCCGTATGGGCCTGGAACTCATTTCTGGCAGCCATAGCTGGTGATACGACGATTTGGAAACCATCCTCAACTGCCCCGCTATGTGGTATTGCAGTTCAGAATATCTGTAACAAGGTTTTGACTGATAATGGTTACAGGGGCATTTTTAATCTGGTGATTGGTCGCGGCTCTGTTATTGGAGAGCGCCTCATCAACGATAAACGTATACCTCTTGTATCTTTCACAGGATCTACTCTCATGGGGCGTCACGTTGGCGAAGTAGTTGCAAAACGGTTTGGTAGCACCATTCTAGAGTTGGGTGGCAACAACGCCATTATCATAGACGATACAGCCAATCAAGAAATGGCTATCATGGCCACTGTTTTTGGTGCCGTGGGTACTGCAGGACAACGCTGTACCTCCACACGCCGGATTCTTATTCAGGAAGAGATCATGGATTCCTTTGTTGAAAAACTGGTGAAAGCCTACAAGCAAGTCCGTATCGGCGATCCCCTGGCTGAGGGCACGCTTATGGGCCCTTTGGTTAATTCAGCTGCTGTAGAAGATTATGAGCATGCCATTGGTGAAATTAAGAAGGCTGGTGGGAAAATTCTAAGTGGTGGAAATGCGCTTAAGGACAGACCTGGATATTTTGTCGAGCCTACTATTGTACTAGGGGAAAACCATTGGGAAATCATTCAGACAGAGACGTTTGCACCAATTCTGTATATCATTCCATTTAAGACCATTGATGACGCTATTGAATTGCACAATGCGGTCCCACAGGGACTTTCTTCAGCCATGTTCACCATGAATATGCAGCATGCAGAGAGATTCCTGTCCCATACTGGTTCTGATTGTGGAATTGCCAATATCAATATCGGTACTTCAGGTGCAGAAATTGGTGGCGCTTTTGGTGGTGAGAAGGAAACAGGTGGTGGTCGTGAATCAGGTTCAGATGCCTGGAAAGCTTATATGCGTCGTCAGACCAACACCATCAATTGGAGTAAGGATCTCCCACTGGCTCAGGGTATTTCCTTCGATCTCTAAAAATGCTTTATACGCGGGGCTTATTTAAGCCCCGCAATTATTAATATGCCTCCTGGTAAAATATATATTGTCTCTACACCCATAGGTAATCTCGGTGATTTTACCTTTAGAGCAGTTGATGTGCTAAAATCAGTTGAACTCATTGCCGCAGAAGACACAAGAGTTTCTGGGGTGTTATTGAAGCATTATGAAATCAAGACCCCCATGATGCCTTATCATGATCACAACAAGGAGCAGGCTACACCTGGTTTATTAAGGAAAGTGGAAAGTGGCGATGATATCGCCCTTATCACTGATGCAGGTACACCCCTGGTAAGTGATCCGGGATTTTTTCTGGTGCGTGCTGCAGTTGCTCAAAACATTGATGTGATACCCATCCCTGGCGCCTCAGCAATGTTGGCAGCCCTTGTAGCCGCAGGGTTGCCCTCAGATCGATTTACATTTGAAGGGTTCCTCCCGCGGAAAAAGGGACGTCAAACCCGATTTAAAATGCTAGCGGAGGATCCCAGAACAATCATCTTGTACGAATCGCCTCACCGCGTCGGTAAAACACTCAGGGATATTGGAGAGCATATGGGGGACAGACAAGTTGTTATCGGTAGGGAAATAACAAAAAAGTTCGAAGAATTTATACGTGGTTCAGTCTTGGAGATAAGGGAACAGTTGGACACGCGCAGCATTAAAGGTGAAGTAGTAATTATGATTGGAGGAAATAAGGCGTGACCGCAAACCACATTTTCGAGTATGCACGAGATGATTTTAATTATCCAAAATTTATTCAAAACCTTCTCAAGAAGGCTCTCAACTTTGCCATCGCAAAGGTTCAGGAGGGGAATGTTGAGGCCGGGACTCTAACTAAGGTCCGATATATTGTAGGTCTATCCACTATGCTGGCTCTTGTATTAGGCTTGTATTTATGGACTGCCCTCTTCCTGGCGATCTGGCTATTTATGGATCAGGTACATCTGCATCTCTTTGTTGATCGATCTGTTCCAAGTAGCAGGTTTAAACATTTCGTGGAGGAGGTGCCGCTCATGGTGGCATTAAGCCTTCACATGTGGATTGCAGGACATTTTTGGACAGGGGTTGCTGGTCTGATTGGAATTACAGGGCTTTATCTGCTCACAAATTTGCAAATGAAATATGATTTGACCGCCATCAATCTCCCACGGCTCTATTTTTTGAGATGGGACAGAATGGGCATCATGTTTCTATTTACTCTCCTAGGGTCCTGGCCAGGTGAAAGAGCATGGTTATTCGTCGTACTCCTGGCCTGGTTCCTGGCAGCCTTAAGTTTTTATGACTATATCTGGATTCTCATCCAATTGTCCAAAAAGAAAAAATGAAAACAGTTAAACCACTTCTCATAAGTTTCGAAGGCATTGATGGATCTGGGAAATCAACCCAGTGCAAAATGCTATATCATGAACTTCTGGATCGAGGTTACGGGGTCCATTTGTATCGAGAACCTGGTGGTACCACAATTTCTGAAAAAATTCGAGATATCCTTCTGGATCGAGAAAACGTTAAAATGACTCCCATCACAGAGATGCTCCTTTATTTCTCCAGTAGAAATCAATTGATCACCGAAAAAGTCCTCCCAGCCCTGGCGAGAGGGGAAATTGTGCTGTTGGATCGATTTGTGGACAGTACCATTGCCTACCAGGGATATGGCAGAGATCTATCACTTGAAAACATCCATAAGGTGGCTGAGGTAGCAATTGGAGATCTGTCTCCTGACCTGACCATTCTAGTAGATACGCCTCTTGATACCGCTGAAACCCGGATGGATAATCGTGAACCGGATCGTCTGGAGGCTGAAAATGAAGATTTTAAGCAAAGAACCCGACAGGGGTATTTGAAACTGGTAAAAGAAGATCCCAATCGTTTTCTCCTCTTGGATGGACGTGAAACCATTGACACGCTGAAGCGGATGGTTTTCCAGCGTGTGGATCGGCTTTTGGGGACAAAAGATTGAAATTTAGATTCATACTTCTCCCTCTCCTGGTCCTCTTTATTTTTACCGGATGGGCTGCAACGGTTTATACCCAGGCAAACTCTGACCGTGTTGAGGGTGAAGCTTCAATCAAAAAAGTATTTCAAACTATTCTCGATCGCTATGTTGCAGAGATTGATCCTGAGAAGCTTGCCGATGCAGCAATTGAGGGTATGCTTAAGGAGCTCGATCCGTATTCTCAACATATCGATGATAATAATTCTTATCGTCTTGATGCCATTACAACCGGTGAGTACGGTGGTGTTGGAATCCATCTTGGCCGGATGAATGATTCTCTTATGGTCATTTCACCAATGGATGGGACACCAGCATTTCTCCAGGGTATTCTCGCTGGAGACAGAATCGTAAAAATTGATTCTGTATGGACCAAAAAGCTGAGTCTAGATGAAGCGGCTAGGATGGTACGGGGTGAGAAGGGGTCCACTATCAATCTTCTCATTAAAAGAGAAGGCGAAACTGATTATTTAAATTTTGAGTTGATTCGAGAATTTATTAAGGTTCCAGATGTAAGCTATTCAGGTTTGCTGAGAGAGAGGACCGGGTATGTAAAACTTTCCAATTTTTCAAAGTATTCTGCAGAAGAGCTGGAAAAAGCCATCCGCAAAATAAATAACATTGGCCTTGAGGCACTCATTATAGATGTAAGGGGTAACCCTGGGGGTCTCCTAAGTGCAGCCCTCATGAGTGCAGACCTGTTTATTGAACAGGGTGCAACTCTTTTGGAGACGAGGGGACGTATCAAACAATCCAATAAAACATATCTTTCTCGCCGGCGCCCTATCGTAAGGGATAATCTACCAATAGCTATTCTCATTGATGGCGGATCGGCCTCAGCTTCAGAGATTCTGGCAGGTATTCTCCAGGATTATGATAGGGCAGTGGTTATTGGTGAACCTTCTTTCGGTAAGGGATTGGTTCAAACCGTTACCCGGCTGACTCCTGATACCAGACTCAAGCTTACTTCAGCAAAATACTATTTACCCAGCGGTCGCCTTATTCAAAAGCGTGAAATCGCTGAGGATGTGATGTATGAAGATTTACTTATTTCCCAGGATACTTCCTATCTTTCTGACAACAATCGCAAGTTTGAAGGTGGTGGCGGGGTTGAACCTGATATTTATACGGAAGATTTTCCGTTAGGTAATCTTGAGAAATCACTGTGGCGACAGCGTTTATTCTTCAAATATGCACTTAAATATGGTGGGGAACATCCAGGACTGAATATGCCAATAAATTTCGAAGACGCTGAGGTGGATAGTTTTTATGCCTGGATGAAGGATCATGATTTGATTCCTGAGACAAAACTAAAACTACGGATAAATGACCTGGATGACGCTCTTGATACTACAAGTGCCATCTATTCCGATATACTGGACTTGCAACAATCTTTGAGTCTCATGGAAGAAATCTACGCTCAAGAAGAGTTTTATAAGATCAAATTTCAGCTCTTGGCTGGCCTAGAGATGGAAATGGCGAGAGTTTTGGCCGGAAATGGGGCACGAATTTCAGCATCATTGACCCATGATCGAGTTGTCTTAAAGGCGATTGAAGTTCTGGCTTCAGATTCCCAGGTTCAGGAGATTCTAGCTGGTCCCACTGAGTAATTAATCTTTTACTTTTAGCGAAAGCGTAAGGGTGAAAGTCGCCAGGATTTCATCACCATATTTGTCTGGCGCTGTGACCACAATATTGAGGGGCTCATGGTGACGTTCTCCTGTATCTATGACCTCTTGAACGAGAGTCGCTATTCTTTCACCATCAGTGCAGGTAAAAATTGCGTCGGCATCGACTCTTTTTAAAAAATCGGCCTGCATGTCCTTGAACACCAGGCTGATTTTGTGATCACTTCTACCAAGTAATTGCATTGCTAGTAAACCACCAGCCAGATCAGCACCCACTGCCAAGACTCCAAAATACATACTCCTGAGATGATTCCGGGTTCTGCGACGCAGGGGGATCTTTATCATACATTGGGATTCATCCAACTGAATGACTCTGGGTTTTACAAAAAATATCAGCGGAATCTTAGTTATTCCAAAATACCGAACCAAGAGCGTTTGTTTCCAGCGTGTTTTCATAAGGCCAAGTCAGGAATTCCTGCTCCATAGTTTTGGGGAGTAATTTCTTTTCGTGCGAAGTTACGCCAATGATGCATGCAAGAGGAGGGGCATCACAGATGATGCCAAACTATATCAAATGCTGGATAGTTTCTTTCAATTCTGCCAGGCGAAAGGGTTTGGTCATAAAATCGCTGCAGCCTGCTTCAAGACACCTATCTCTATCGGATGTGAAAGCATGAGCCGTCAGCGCAATTATAGGTATCTTTAACCACTTTGCCTCACCCCTGAGATATCTGGCGAGATCAAGTCCATCCTCGTCACCCCTTAAGGAAAGATCCAATAGGATTAATTGAACAGCCTCAGTATTGAGTACGTCTTTAGCATCGGATACCGAATCAGCAAAATGAAGATCATAGTCTTTGCTGAGTGTGAAGCTAGCCAGCTTTTGAGAATTTGGGTCATCTTCAACAACCAGAATACTCATTCTGCTAGAGTTACTATCCTCTGCGTGTCCACCTGAGGGGTTAATAATTGGCTCCTCAATAGTGATTACGGGTTGCACGGAAGGATCTATGGGCAAATACACAGTAAATTTGCTTCCCACATCCCGTTTACTCTCAAAGTTTATTTTTCCATTGATGAGGGAGAGATAGCGGTGGGCAAGGGCTAACCCCAGACCAATCCCTTGAAAATTCTTGGTATAGCCAGTGCTTTCCTGGGAAAAAACATTGAACATATGGTCCTGATACTCTTGGGACATTCCGATGCCCGTATCTTCAATGATGATGATCACAGAACCATCAACAATCTCAGTGTCCAGACTAACGTGGCCAGTGGTTGTATACTTTATGGCATTGTCGATAAGGTTGGTGATCGCTTGAGTCGCACAATACTCATCAGAGATAATGTTAATATCAGTTTCAGGGAGATTGATATTGAGTTCCAACTTCTTAGCCGTGGCTGCTGATTTGAAGGACTTTCCCAAATCTTTAATAATTTTGCCCAGATTAACTGTTTCAGTTTTTAGTTCAAACGTACCTGTTTCAATTTGAGAGATGTCCAGGATGTGATGAACCGTTTGCCATAGGCGTTCACCACTCATATAGATGGTTTCAAAATACACATCTAAATTTTCATCTAGCTTGCCCTTGACCTTCTCCTCAATCAACTCCGTAAAACCAAGTATCGAATTTATGGGGGTTCGGATCTCATGACTCATATTAGCAAGGAAGAGGGTTTTGACTTCCTCGTTCTTTAAGGCCCGCTCTTTAGCGGCTATGAGCTCAGTCTCTGTATTTTTGAGGGTGGTGATGTCTGTGGCGTAGTAGTGTAGCAGATTCTGATTTTCCAGAAAAAACGCGGTCCACAAGAGATGCGAGCCACTCAATGAAACCTCACGAGAAGGAATTTTACCCTTATCCGAGGATGCGGTTTTTATGTCTGCTTTATAGGTCTTAGGCAAGATTTGGGAAACCTGAGACATATCCAGGTTCATTTTATCCAGGAGTTGGATTCCAGCAGGATTTATATAGCTGGGAACGCCTTCCAGGTCTACCTCTACCACAGGCATGGGGTTGGCAAGTGGGAAGAAAGCTAGTCGCTCTATCTCTTGTTGAGCTCTGTCACTTTCGCTTATGTCAAGTGGTTCTTTTTTATCAGTCAATTTTGGTTTGTACCTTACTATTTAATCGACACATTTTAATAAGCCCAGATACCCCCCTTAGTATTAATCTCGTACCAACTTATCTCGCTTATGGATATAAAAGTAATAGTAAATCGAACCCAGACTTGTCAATCCAAGACCTATGAGAGATGGAATGAGTGTGGTCATGAGTGTAATCACAAAGAAAGTAGCATAAATTACAAAGACGATTATCAGACTCCAGGGGTACAACCAGGCTTTATAGGGTCTATCAACGTTGGGATATTTTTTCCGAAGAACATAAATAGCTCCAAAAACCATAAGATTGAAGACAGTTGAGGTGGCAGAGAAGAAGTCAATGATCGTCTCATAAGAATTTTCTGCCGAGACAGCAAAAGTAAGCAGCACCGTTGCCCATAAACCCTGACCGATCAAGGCATTGTTAGGTGTTTTGTGCTTTTTACTAAGGACAGCAAATTTCTTAAAGAACATTCCATCCCGAGCCATGGCCTGCCAGGATCTTGCTTTGACAAGAATCTGAGTACTCACGTTCCCAAAGGTGTTGAACATGACGGCAATTGAAATCAAAATACCACCAGTGGCACCCAACGCCACTTCCATAGCGTCGGTTGCTACCCAATCAGAGCTTGCAATTTGTTCTGGTGTTAATTGGAACAAGTAGGCTGCGTTTGCACCCATATAGAGAACCATGACGCCGGAAATTCCAATAAAAAGTGAAAGGGGAAGGTTGCGTCTGGGATTCTTAACCTCTTCAGCAATGTAGGTAGCGCCTTCCCAGCCACTAAAGGCGAAAAAGGCATAGCGAAGGGCTGCACCAACAGATTTAAAGGTTGAGCCATCGAAGGATTCAGGGAGGAGTGGAGTGACAAAATTAGAAAGTGACCCTGTTGACCAGGAGACAAAGCTGACACCAATTATACCACCCACAGCCACTACTTTAGTAGCACCAAAGAAATTTTGAATTCTACCACTTTGCTGGACACCGAATAGATTAACAATAGTAAGTATCCAGATGGTTGTGAATGCTATGAGATAATATGTAATGGGTCCAAAAAGAGAGCCAAACGCGATCTTCCATAGAGCTTCGAGATATACGCCAAAAACCAGTGCAACAGCCACAATCGATGCGGTCTCTGAGACAAAAAACATGGCCCAACCCCGAAGGAAGGCCCAGAATGGGTGGTAAGCCATCTTAAGGTAGACATAGGGACCACCGGAGCGGGGCATCATGGCTGCTAATTCTGCATAGACAACAGCTCCAAAGATGGTAACAATTCCACCTAACAACCAAACCAGCCCGAAGAGGGAAGTACAACCCACAAGTGCCATAATCGGTGCAGGTGTTTTAAAAATACCCGAACCTATGATGCGGCCTATTACGATGGAGACTGCTTCCATAAGACCCAGGTCGCGTTTGTATTCAGTAGAGTCGGTGAAATCTCTCATTTGCGAAGTCTTCTCAGTCGTGGGCATCCCAACCTCCTGGTGTGTTGAGTATCGAACCTGAGCAGCCTATGAAGAGAGGGGGCACCAGGTAAATTTGTAAAGGACGAGTGTTCAAATATGATATCCCCAAATGGCGATAGTGCATCAATATGTGGATTCAAGAGAACAGCCTTATTTAATAGTTGGAATCACATGAAGCAAGGGGCTATTTATTTTCCACACCTGAGACTGGGAGACAAGGATGATTTTATCTCCTGGTGCGCTAGAACCCAACTATTTAGGATTAAAGATAAATGGTAACTGCTAGAAGTAAGTAATGTAAACCAGTTGATAATCAAATGATTAGAGGTGTCACATAAACAACAAAAAGACGATTGTTAGGTGCTAGGCAATCCAGATAGATTTGATATTAGTAAACTCGCGGATACCAAAATGTGATAGCTCTCGACCGTAACCAGAACGCTTGATTTCGCCAAAGGGAAGTCTTGGATCAGAAACGGTCATCCCATTCACAAAGACCGCTCCACTCTCTACTGCACGTGCCAGTTTCTCACCCCTGACTATATCATTGGTCCAGAGTGAACCTCCCAGACCAAATTCGGAATCATTGGCTACTGAGCTTGCTTCCTCAGCATCTTTCACTGGGATGATGGCTGACACGGGACCGAAGGTTTCCTCGTGGTACAGACTCATTCCAGTTCTCACATCGCTAATCACCGTGGGCTCATAAAAGAAACCTGGTCCAAGAATAGATTTTCCACCCAGAAGGAGTCGGGCACCTGCATCCAGACTTGCTTTGACTTGTGCATGTAATTCGTCACGGAGATCTCCCCTTGCAAGGGGGCCGACTTGGGACTCTGGGAGAAGGGGATCACCAACAATAAGGCTCGACATGATCTGTGCTTTTTTGCTTTCAATTTCCTCAAGACGTGATTCAACCACGATAAATCTCTTGGCTGCGATACAGCTTTGCCCGTTGTTTATCATGCGAGCATTAACAGCTGTGGCAACACATTTATCAATATCTGCGTCCTCCAGAACGATATAGGGATCAGATCCACCTAACTCCAGGACGGTTTTCTTCAGGGCTCGTGCAGCTATGGCAGCTACGTTCATTCCAGCAACTTCACTGCCAGTCAAAGTCACAGCTCGGATATGGGGATTCATGATGATTGCTTCAACCTGGCTGGCTGATATCATCAAGGTTCTAAACAGGTTTTCTGGAAATCCTGCCTTGATAAAGATGTTCTCAATGGCCAAGGCCCAACCAGGAACATTGGATGCATGTTTGAGAACCACGGCGTTCCCCGCCATGAGGGCTGGTGCAGCGAAACGAAATACCTGCCAGAAGGGGAAGTTCCAGGGCATAACAGCCAGAACAATTCCCAGGGGTTCAAAACTGATGAAGCTCTTTGAAGCGTTTGTTTCCACCATTTCATCAGCAAGAAAAGATTCTGCCTTATCTGCTAAAAAAAATCACATACCCAGGCGCACTTCTCAATTTCAGCGCGGGCCTCATGGATAACTTTTCCCATTTCCAGGGTCATGAGGTGGGCTAGATCCTCTTTTTCTTTTCGTAGCATGAGGGCTGCCTGTTTCATCTTCTTAGCGCGAAGATTAAAATTGGTAGATTTCCAATCCAGCCAGGCTTCCCCGGTGCTTGTTACAATGCCAATGGCTTCTTCATTTGAATGGCGGGTATAACTCTGAATGAGCAGGCCGGTTGCAGGATTGATTGACTTCATGTGACTCCCCGGTTTCTCTACAACTATTTAAGCAATACCATTTTTCTTGTTTTGGTGTACTCACTTGAGACAATCCGAACCAAATAAACCCCGGCGCTCACTGGCTCACCACGATTATTGCTACCATCCCAAATCAACCTTTTATATCCCGCGGTCTGGGATGCATTGACTAGCGTCCTGATCAACCGACCTCTGAGATCGTAGATCAACACTTGAACCTCGGCCTGTTCAGGTAGCTCGTATCGAATTGTTGTGCTTGGATTAAATGGGTTGGGATAATTCTGATGCAAGGCAAACTGCTGGGGGATAGCTGGCATTGACAACACTTCGAGAAGTTGATTTGTGCTACCAGGCGTGGGGGTTAACATTCCCCAATTGTTGCTTCCATCAGGAACTCTACCCCAAGAGATGTCAGAGGTTTGAACACCAAATGTCAGTGAATCTATTATACTCAAACCATTTGAGTCAACCAGGGCAAGAAATTCACCTGAGGCACTCAGTTTAAAGTTGGCATGCAGCGGTCCCTGACTGCCATCTTCATCATTCCAGATGAGGAGGAATCCACCAGGTCCAATAATCGAAGAGCCTTCCGGGAATTGCCACTTGGTTAAGTTATTGGGGTTGTCAGTTAAGTATAATTTCGATAGATCAAGCGTTTCATCCGTAGGGTTATAAAGCTCCAGCCAATCATCGTATTCACCTGATTCATCGGCATTTGACGATGAATTACTTGCCAGAAATTCATTGATCTTGAGAAACGAAATATATCTACCAGGTATTGGGAAGGGGTAATGATCTGGGCTATAGGTGTAGTAGGCACCAATATCCCTGGGACTGCCATCAGAATCCTCAGGATCTCCAGGATCTCCAGCATCAGTGCAGGGTGAGCCTATGGCCAATTCAAAATTATACAAGGCAGGATCAACGAACTGAGGTTGGCTGAATAAGTTGCCCGCTCCAGCCAGTAATTCCGAATCGGATAAAGAGTAGGTTACGGTTTGTGAGGAGAACGCATCCACAAATAGTGTGGAGATTAAGCTATTGGAATAAATACTATTCCTTTCCACAGCTTCACCACCACCATTGCCCACATTCTTTTCAAAGCAGACCAGACTGATTTCGTTGTTCACATAAGTGTTGTTTAAAAGTAAGGCTGCGGAATTGTCTTTGACTGCCACTCCCCATGTGCAACCAACAATCAAATTCCTCGTTATGGTTGTGGTTGACTGTTGACCAACGGAAATCCCTTTATCTGAGGAGTGATATATCAGATTGCTCGTAATAAGAATATTTGAAGCGCCCTCGCCTAGATCAATACCATCTGAATTTGGCCCGTCAAAGTTGTAGATGCGGTTGTTGGATACTACCCCTGACTCAACCCCATCAAGATCGATAGCGTCGGTGTCAGGCGCCTGAGAACCGTAAAACCTGCAGTTATCAATGAGAACCTCCCCACGTTTGACATTGATGAAATCTGATATGAAGTCACAACGAAGAGAACTGTTGAGCAGTTTGATGGAACCACCTTGGATGTATATGGGGAACAGCACATCCTGAATATCCAGATGGTCAATGATGAGATTGGCATTATTTCCAGATATTGCTCCACGGTGAATAATGGGATCAATACCCTTGGAGGCACCTGAAAGGGAGAGGTAGTCAAGTCTTGAGGTATCTGATTCACTGGAAAAGGAGATGCCACCCCAGCGTTCTCCTCCTGAATCAACATTGGATGCGATAGTAACACCTGCTGCATTTGTCCCATTGATGACAAGCTGACCATCTATAATGATATGTCCCTGTTCTGGCATGCGAATGTCCACACCAGCTTCCAGGGTTAAAGTGAGTCCCGCTGGTACAAGCAGATTTGTTGAAACGTAATACGTCCGATTGCCCAGGAGTGTCGTATTCTCTTCAATTTGGGAAGGTAAAATGTTACCGGAACTTGGCTGAAAGAGGGCAATAAAACTGGTGTCAGTCTCACAACCGTATGTTATGGTTGCGGCATCGCTAATCCCATTCCAACCAATAACTTCATAACCTGGTGCCGGGACTGCCGTCAACTGAATTGGTTGATTTTTGAAGTAGGTGCCAGTTTCATTCTCAGAAAGTTGCGGCACGCCATTGATGAGAATATGTCCACCTTCTGCCAAATACGTTGCTGTGTTCATTTCAATGGTACCGTCTAGGTTCAATTCATTATTGAAATGATTGTACAGATTAGCCGAACGATTCTGGGCAAAAGTCTTGATGGCATTCAGCTCATCTTCCCAGGACGTCATGGATGAGATGCCTCCCAGGGATCCCCATTTGTCAATATGACGCGGCATTTCATCATAGATAGTGTTGCTTAGACTATCCACGATGGATTCGATCCGCTCAGCCATAAAGGTGTTGTTGAAATGTGCAGCAGCCCTTTGGAGAAAACGATTTTGGAATCGATCACTCCCCATGAGATATTGAAACAGGAGATACCCATCCAGTAGATTATCCAGGAGGTTAGTATTTATATTAGATGGACTGAAACCACGATCCACATCCACAATTAACCACTGCCATTTACCATCGCCACCCCTGGGTCGCCACCATTCCCGATTATGGCCCCAACTGGTGTTGGCACAGTATAAGGTCATGACGACATGATCAATAAATCCATCAATATTCATGCGATTTGACAACTCATGGTAAGCTGCATCTTGATCTAGATCTGTATTTTGCACGAAGGCAATGAAATCATTATAGGCGAGTTGGTCACCTTCAATGGTGAGCAATTGGGTCCCAGCTTGTGTAGCTCCATATTCAAGATGATCGATGTTATCAGGATCCACTCCAAAATTTTCAAAAAAGAAGCGGGTATTATATTTCTCACGGATGTTATAGATTCCCCAATATTCCCCATTTAGAAACAGAGCAGAAGGTTGGTAGGCCATATAGCCACAATCCATCATGCCTTTTACCAGACTGCCTGTCATGGGATCCCGTAGCAGGGTTTCTTCCCAGTCATCACCACCATTCCGAAAAACAATTCGTGAAAAGTCTGCTATGGGTTTGCTTTTAAAAATCTGATAGGGGATAAGGTCCTCACCAAATCTGTCCCGGGTATAGATAGTAAATGGCTTCTGGGGTTTGGTCCAGATATTCAACCCACCCAATCTTGCGCCAGCATCAATGCGAAATCCAGTCTCGGTATCCTGCTGGAAGTAGTGAATGGATACAGGAATTTCGCGCTGTTTGTATTCGTTCTCATAAATGCCTATTTCCCCATCCCAAAGGGTTGGCGGTTCGGCTACCAGGGAAATGGTTGGTAGGAAATGTTGCTCATTAATGAAGTAGGTCGCTGTCATGATTTCACCAGGCAGAATTCCAGCTTCAAATGCTCGGGCCTTCAAAACTGAGGTAGCATCAATGGAGATACTTCCAGAGTAGAGTGGGCTTGAGCTGGCAGGTCTTGACCCGTCTAAAGTGTAGTGAATTTGGGACTGGGGGGAAGTGGTTGAGAGTGTGACGCTAATAGATCCATTGTGGAAACCGCTGGCTACTGAACTTTCTACTGCTGTGGTTTTAACCGTGCCTGCACTTGAAGGTGTTGAGTTTTCAGTCCCTGGGGTCGGCTCTCCGAAAAAGGTCCAACCCATGACTCCAGATGGGCGACCGAAGGATACATCTGTTACCTGTTCACCATACGATACATAGTCAACAATACTGGCCTCAGAATAGTTGATGCCCATGAGCTCAAGATCAAAGCTTATGTCAGAGCTGGTTTCACTTATCTGATGAATTTCTACAGCCAGACAGTTCTCTCCAACTAGAAGCTCGTTGGCAGGGATGGTGTATTCATAAAATGCATCTTCTTCATCAGAACTTATGGCCGTGCTGGCAAGGGTTTCGAAGGTGATGTCCCCACTGGGCATATTCGTTCGGATGACCTCATTTCCATTTAAATAAACCACAGCACCATCATCACGCTTGATGTTGGCTACGAGATTACTTAGAGCACTTGGATTGTTTGCCATAAAGGTTTTACGGAAATAGGTTGTGATATATTTCTGGTTGCTATCACCTCCATAGTCGAGGACAGTGGCTTCATCTCCATCTCCATAACCAAGCTCTGCCTGACCTTCAGCCCAACTGCCGTCATCATAATTATTCTCAATCCAGGAAGGGTCCAGGTTTGATCCATTGTCCACATACTTCCAGAATGATTCCGTGGGAATGAAATTGGTTGTAGCCAGTAGATCCGCCTGAGCCAGAACCACTTCTTCACCGGATTTACTAAGTTTAAAATTCGTGTGGTAGTGGCGTGTAGAATAATCGTCATACGGCCAGGTTTCGCGGGTGTAAATTGAACCTGGTCCATCGTCAAAGTCATCTGCCCAAACCAGCAAATAACCTTGTGCTGGAATAGAGGCACCGCTGGGAATTCTCCACTTTAAAGGATCATTAAGATTATCGGACAGAAAATATCCATCTAATGATGCAGGAATATCGGAGGTGTTGTGGATTTCTATCCAATCATTGTAATCCCCAAAATCATACATTTCCGGGAACTCCCTCACATTAGAGGCGAGGAATTCATTAATCTGAAAATCCTGGCCCCAGATGGAGATGCTCAAACTCAAAGCCAGAATGATACCCAATGGATTATTGAGAGACAGTTTATGCATGATTTTTAATGATGGCGTATTCATAGATAGCATATAGTGTATATCCAAACCGTTTTCGTACAAGGATTTTAGCAGAAGAGCACTCGGGAAGAAATACCATTACTAAAGATCTTATGAAAACCATAAAATAATAAAAATAAAGAAAATAGGACCATAAATGGAGTGATATCCCAGGGTGATTTGACTCACCTCAGATACAGCATTTTGATTGTGTGTTCAAAGCCTTCAGTTGTGAGGCGACAAAAATAGACACCCGTGCTCACAGTTTGGCCCCCTTTATTTAATCCGGACCAATGGTATTGGTAATGCCCCATACTTTGATACTCATTCATAAGGGTAACGATCTCCTGCCCTCTAATATCATACACTTTGAGACTGACTTGGGCATCAAATGGAATCACATACGAGATCGTGGTTGTTGGATTAAATGGATTGGGATAATTCTGACGAAGCACAAAAGTTTGGGGGTTTTGGTGCGAATTATCTTCTTCAACAGCGCTTGGATCCAGCATCTGAATTTTTACGGCATCTGCTCTCAAGACTGGACCCTGAGTGGTATTGCCAACATCATGGACTTCCAGATCAATGGGTACATCGGTGGGTAAGAAATAGGTCCCGAGACTAACCCATTGGCCACTATTGGCATTCTGATCCATAAAGACAGAATCAATGGGGGCACCGTCAATTTTTAAAAGATACAACGCATTGTCACTTGAGTTGATGGTGGTTGGTACTATGTAACTGATCTCATAGTAACTTGGCTCTTCAGGCTCTAGACGAAACGAGGCTGAGGCTCCGGAATTCAGCCAGGAGTATCTACTGGACAATCCCCAGGCCTGTGCCACACTTGTAAACCATTCCCCAGTTTCGCTGTAGGAATCCGTCTGCTCATTGTCTACCACATAGAATGGGTATTGAACATTTGCAGTAATAACAATATCCAGATCTGGGTGCATGGGGTCATCACTGGAAATTCTTAGGGTATCCTCAAGGGGTCCCAAATCAAGAGGATGGAGGGTCAGGGGAATATCAATTTCACCCATGGCTTCTATTTCCATGGGCAGTGTCAGATCAACATTCACATGCTGGTTTATGCTTTCAATATTTTGAATGGATAAGGTGGAAGTACCTAGATTACTGATCCTCAGATTCTGAACCGAAGTGCGATCCAGACTGATCTCACCATAATTAATGTTTTGACTGGAGAGATGAATATCTCTCTGGCGAACTCTTGCTGTGAGTTTAATGGCATCTACAGTGAGATTTGCACCCATCACAGGTTGGGTGATGTCGCTGAACAATTCTACTACCTGGTTTTGTCCTGCATTCAGAGGAACAGTAGCCAAATAAATCCACTCATGGGCGGGTAGGGGAGCCATAAGAGTTACGGTATCAATGCTGGTGTTTGAGTGAATCACAGCTTTGAGAGGAAATGGTGTTGTGTCAGTCGTGGGAACCTGGATAAAGACGTGATACAGAGAGGCTTCCTGGATATCTGGTGACCATGAGACATGGATAGTATTATTTTCATCCGTTGAGGCGGTGCGGGCATCAACTCCCCAGACAGCATTGTCTGTATTTGTCCAAACACCACGTAGCTCGTTATAGCCAATATCTTCATTATCCATATATATATCGTCGGGAATCAGATTGACAAATTCCGTGGTGAGGTTTCCAGAAGTATCTGTGGCTGCCACACCCAACTTTGCTAGTTCACCTGGGAAAGGAATGATTTCCGTGGTCCATGTGAGATCTGATTGCTGGATACACTCAATTTTGCCATAGCTCTCATCCCTGTACTTCACTGCCACATAGGGTTGAGGCATATATAAAGGTTCATTGGAGGATATTTGATAGCTCCTGTTGTCCTCTGTCCCTTGACTGGTGACAGTGATCTCAGGAGGTGTTCCGTCAATGGTCCCACGCCAGAGCTGCATGGCCTCAATGGCTGTACAGTATCGGAAATCAACATCAGGATATAAGTCGGCTGCGGCATGTGCCAGTTGATTCATCTCGGCCATTTTTTCCGGGAAATCACTTTCGGGCAAGTGTGCCCAGAGACAGGCAACCTGGTCTGTGCCATTACTGGCAGCTTCAAAGATATTGTTCATAATGCTTGAGCCGGCAACCTGTCCGAAAGAAACAGAGCGGACATTCCAGGCAGGCCCATCTCCAGGTACCATGTAATTATCCAGGGAGGGCTGAAATGGTACAAAGGTGGACGGTGATTCAGACCAATTATAAGTATTGTCCAGGGGTTCTTCTACATCGACATGGTTTGCTGGCCAGGCGTTGTGCATACTATAAGGCAGGATTTCATTGAGATAGTGTTGCCATTCATTATCCATAAAATGCCAACCACTGCGAAATGAAACGGGGAAGACATCCGCTTCCAAAAGAAATTGAGCCAGGGTTACATCAAAATCATCCCTGGATTCTCCAAAGGTGAGGGACTGATTCCAAAAGTACATCCCATCCTGATCATAGTCAGACCAGAAAAAGGTATGATAATGAAGTGATAGTTCATCTCCATTGATGATGACGTTCTCGCCATGATATTTCTTCATCAAATACATGGTCATGATATTGGGGACAGGGAAGTTCCGGTTTGTGGCATAGCGGAAGATGTTTCCTGCCATCATCCACCAGGTCATTTTCATGGGTTGGCCGTATGAATCCACGAATTGGGCACGGAATGCTGGATCCATGACTTCATATGTATTCATTGATGGATCAGTATAAAGAGCCTGGTTGTAGGTGTTGTGGTAGCGATTAACAGCCATGCCGTCCCAGATGGCCGTATCTGAGCCCAGGACGAGGTAAACTGTGGCGGATTCAAGTTGGGATACTCCGAAAATTAAGATCAGGACCAGGTTGAGAATGTGTTTTGATGTTTTCATTTCGAAGCTCCCCTCAGCATATCGAAGTTTACAATTTTAATCTTCGGTTATGAAGAGTTGTTTACGATCTACTCTGAAATGGTTATTTCTTGTGTGATTATCTTAACGTGAGATGTGTGACCAAAATCCTTAATCCTATAACCAGTAAAATAATCCCACCCAGAATTTCAACCCGTTGACCCAGCCATTGCCCGGCAGCCTTACCAATCCTGGTTGATGCCGCTGAGAGTATGGCAGTAATCACACCGATGAGGAGGCAGGGGAGCCAGATATTTACATTGAGCATGGAAAAGCTGAGACCAGCGGCCAGGGCATCTATACTGGTAGCTATACTCAGGGTTATTAGGGTCCAACCCTTGGATGGATCTACAATGAGCCTGGCATTATCAGGGACGAATCCAGAATAAATCATTCTGCCGCCGACGATTGCCAGGAGAATAAAGGCGATCCAATGATCCCATGCACTCATGTAATCCACCACAGTGGAACCTAATAGCCAACCTAGCAAGGGCATAAGCGCCTGGAAGAGTCCAAAGTGAAAAGCGAGACGAAAAACAGCTCTTTTGTCTTTCACAAATCCTGCAGCAGCAGCTGTCATTGAGACTGCTGAGGCATCCATTGCCAGTCCGATTGCGATAAGGATCATCTCCAGAATAGACATGCCCCATGATAAACATTATTACATTAAATCCATCTAAATTGAATAGAATACCGATGGGTATATGGATCTACGTGGTAGATATCTCAAAATTCGAAAGTCATTGTAGAGTTCTCGTTAATAAACAACTGACTTGGATGATAGAATTTGGAGTAATATTATCGAGAGATTATACTCAAACTATTTCATGTAAGCTGCTGTTAGCCAGTACGATAGAATGAATATATAAAGGAAGCAGAAGGGCCTTGAGCACTGAAACAGTTAAGAAGGGTTTTTGTCTATAGCTCCAGATACCTTGCGCCGTAGAAATCCCTGGAAGAACGTATTGAGGAAGGGAATCATCCCCAGTTTCTTAGGGATGTAAACAGTACTTTTATCGGCTTCAATAGCGAGAATGATTTGATTAACACAGTCCTCAAGGCTTACGGACTCACTGGTATGCTTCTTTGAAGATTTCGAGAGTTTTTTACCGTCAGCTCCAAAAGCATTGTCTCTAAGATTTGTACCTCTGATCCAGCTCAGGACAGCCTCGAGAATAGAGACTTGTCCTTTCATCTCCATGTCTAGAGTAGATAGGAATCCATGCAGTGCATGTTTTGATGCGACATAGCCTGAATGGTTGGGGAAACCCATAATAGCTTGAGCAGTTGAACAACTCACAATTTTCCCATTGGTCTTTTTCAGATGGGGAAGGGCTGACTGGCAACAGTTCACAGCACCATGATAATTGACATCCATCAAAGTCTTAAAAAAAGTAATGTCAGTAATGTCTTCAAACTTAGCCCACATACTGACGCCGGCATTCAGGATGAGACCATCCACTTTGCCGTATACCTCTACTGCTTGTTTTACCATGTTTTGACAAGCATCCAGGTCAGTGATATCAGTTTGGACAGCGATTGCAGAACCAGCTGATGCTACAATAGAATCCGTGACTCTTTGGAGTACATCTGCCCGACGAGCGGCACAAACGATCTGAGCACCCTTCTGGGCAAGCACAACAGCCAGTTGTTCTCCAATACCAGAAGAAGCTCCAGTGATAATGAAGACTTTACCCGCTACGTTCACTTCTGATCCTGCTTATTTAGGGTTTAATCAGAAAACACATTGTTGGCGACACCAAAAATATTTTTCGGGTCATGGGCCGTTTTCACCTGTTTGAGCATTTCAATACTTGCCGGGGAAATAGTTCCCTTCATAAAATCTTTCCGTAGTTTTCCAACCCCATGATGATGGGATATAGAACCACCGGCTTCCATGATGGCCTCCCTCATTGCATATTCGATTGAATTAAAAATCTCAATGGGATTCTTAACACCTTTGATGCTCATGGCAAACATAAAATAGATACAGACTCCCGTATGATAGATCTGAGGTACACGATATGAGATATAGGGCTTGCCTGGGATGTTATGCTTTTGGTGAAGTTCTTTAATTTTATTGGTTGCAGCTTCACATACTTCATTCAGTTTGCTCCAGGGAACCGACGTTTCCATGGTTTCACCAATTATACGATACCTCGTCATAAAGTCTCTGATGTAGGCGATGGCAAAAGTCAGGTTATAGCCCTTCTTGCCATTTTCAGCGCCGCCAATCATACCATTATACTTCTTGGTTAATCTTTTTAAGGTTTTCTGTTGCAAAGCAACTTCATCCTTGGAACCCTCTAATTTGAAGGAGGTTACCACCATTTTGTAGGGATCGAATTTTTTCACATTCAACACGACGAACTTTTCAAGTTTCTTGATCCAAACCTTCATACCTGTTGCTTTGGGATTCAATGCTTGACCAAAACGGAACTGGGCATTATCCATGAGACGTGCACTGGCAGGTACGGCACCACTCTTCGATAATTCATACATAAAGGCTACACCGGTCTCCCAGTCGTGAAACAGGGCAGAATTATAATCGGATGATTCTGGGAGTGTATGCACTTTCAAAGTGGCTTTGGTGATGATTCCAAAATTACCTTCAGATCCTAAAAGCATATTCTGCGTACTCACGCCAATAGAAGCACGTGTAATTGGATCGACCTGCTCCACAACCCCATTGGGAGTGATCATGGTTACGTTTTCAACAATGTCTTCAATATTTCCGTAGCGATTTTTTTTCATCCCACTGGCATTGGTTGAAATCCAACCTCCTAGGGTAGATAGTTCGATACTGTCTGGTTCATGTCCAACCGTGAGACCTTTGACTTGTAGGAGCTCTTCCAGTTTGCTGCCGAGGATACCGGCCTGGACAACTACGCGACGGTTTTCCAGATCAATGGATTCGATTTGATTCATTCGTCGAGTGTCTACTGCGACAACCATCCTCTTTTCAAATTGAGGGATTTGCAGGGCGTTGCTAACACTTGTCCCACCTCCATATGGGATGAGGCAAATATCATGTTCAATGGCCAGGTCAATCAATTTTTGAGTTTCGTCTTCTGACTCGATGTAGAAGACCATGTCAGCTACTTTATCGACTTTATCGAAAACAACCTTATATATTTCATCGGTGGTTTGGCCAGCGCTATGCATAAGTCGCTCTGAATCACCAAAGGTATAACGGTCCTCGGGAAACGTGGCTTTAACTGCGTCTGCGAAAGCTTGGTTGATTTGGGCTTTCTCTACAGGTTTGTCGTCTACTTCAGGCAATACGTCATCTACATCAACGGTCATATCCAACATCTCTTCAACATAAGGGATAAAATCCGGCATATCGAAGCCACAAAGATCATAGCGATCTCCGGTCATGCTTACGGTCCGGTCGCTATTCAGTATGAATTCTGAATCTTTATAACCCCATTTATGTCCCCAGTTGTCATCGTTTACGGCATAAAATTTTTCTTTGTTGGGAGGTGTACTATTTTTCATAAAGTTCCGTTGCCTTTTTGGTAATGGCTAGTTCCAGCGCTGATATCATTTTTTTTGAAGCTTCTTTTAAATCATTCTCGCTAGGAGTATCAGATTTAAGAAATTTTTCTGGATAAATTGGTTCAAGAATATAGACCTTAATACCTGTGGGACGCATTAAAAATTTTCCACGAGGCCATGCTTTATGGGACCCATAAATAACAGCAGGTAATATTGGAGCTCCCAGATCCAGAGAAAATCTGGCTGCACCCTTCTTAAATGGCAATATTTTGCCTGGATTGCCTCGTGTTCCTTCAGGAAAAAATATGAGGCTCCTCTGTTGGTAGCTCATGAACGTTTCGCACAATTTGATAGTATCTTTGATTGGGAATTGTCCTTCTCCTTTGACCCTTCTGTCAATGGGAATCAGGTTCATGACTGTATTTATCAGGGTCCGTCTGGTCCAACTATCAAACCAATAGTCCTTGGCCGCCATCATTCCAAAATGATTGAAGCTTTTCTGTGCCGCGGCCGAAAGAAGTGCAACATCCATATGGCTGTTGTGATTGCTGCAAAAAATAAAGGATGAATCAGGAATGTTTTCACGACCATAAACTTTCAGGGGCGTGTAAAATGTAAAGACTAACTTACTGTAATAGTAAAATAAGATTTTCCAGATTTTATAGTAAAACGCCTGTTTCCCCAGCAAGTAGGAGAATTTTGGATTGTCAAGAACATCCATGTGTGACTCTATTTTCTACCATATTTCATATGTGCATCTGTCCAGGTATGGGAGCCAATGGCACAAATGAGCGAGATTTCAAGAGATAGGGTCGCGGCGGCAATAATTTCTGCTAGTTTCCTGGATGAATGCTCACCTTCTGCGCATCCCAGCAATTCCAGATTTCGCTGCTGCATTTTCAATCGTGTTCCACCTCCGACAGTACCGACAGTGAGTGAGGGGAGTGTCATCTTGAACTTGATACCTTCCTCAGTCTTCTCCAGTCCCAGATGAGCAATGCTGTTTTCAGCAGCACAAGCTGTGTCCTGACCTGTGGCCAGATAGATCGCTGTGAGAGCGTTTGAAACATGCAAGCCATTCCCATGGGTTCCAGCTAAGCTCGATATGGTTGGGAAAAAACTCCAGGAATCGAACAAGATATCGGGATCCATTTTTAGAATTCTTCGCATGACACTATACTTAATGGTGGTTTCAGCTGAGACTGCATGACCGCGACCCAGAAGCATATTTCGGGTGGAAGCTTTTTTATCACTGTTGAAGTTGGACTCCAGGAAGTAATTCTGGCCAGTCTCTTTTTGAATGTATTCACAGGCAACCTGAGCTGCCAGAGTAACCATGTTTTGTCCAGCTGCGTTGTTGGTGTCCAACACCAAATCCAGCACAACATAATTTTGGATTGTATATTGATCAATTCTCAGGACTTTTCCATGTTTGGTGGTGCTTTCTGCCACCGCCATGATTTTGTCCTGGTTCTCTGTAACCCATTGTTGGAACTTGACACTTTCCAGAATATCATCAAGAATAAATACGGGTGCCCGAGATAACTCCTGCCTGAAATGGCGTACGGTGGTTCCACCGCTTACCGTGGAGGCATAAATGCCGCGATTCATGGAGGCTGCCAGTGACCCTTCAAGTGTACACAGGGGAATGACAAAGTCACCGTTTGCATAGGTGCCGTTGATGCTCAGTGGACCAACTACAGCCATGGGTATGTTCATGGTTCCTACATGGTGCTCGATGATTCCTTTTAAATCCTCAACGTCATCAGTAAGCGTGTCGTCGATTTCAACACCTGTGAACTCCTTGACCCATTCTTTGCGAGCTATTGAATCTTCCATGCTGTATCCACGTGGAAGATGCGAGCCGAGCCCGTTTTTTTCTTCAGACATATATCACCCCATATAAATGAAAGTTGTAATTTTTAATTTGTCCCGATTCTTTATGTATATAATAATAATCATGATAATATCAATCACCAAATGTCTCAGATATATGGACTCAACAATCCATTTTATCACACACAATATCAATGCTTTGGTGGAGGTTATTTCTACAAGTTACTCCCGCCTTAAACCAACCAAAGTCCTTTTTAGGGTGAAAGTAGGGAATCTCCCGTTCCAGAAATAGGGCTCCCCTCATGAGAGAAAGGTCTGGTGACTCTATATTCATGTCACGTTTTTCACCAACACCTTACTGAGGAGAGATAAAAATGGAAATCCAATTGCCCCCAAAGAAAAAAACTTTATTGTTCGTTGAAGATGACCCAGGCTGGAGGTTGATAATAAGCTACATGGTCAAAAATATGGACATCGAAGCTCTCTACGCAGAGTCAGGTGAAGATGCATTGCGGATTATCAAAGACCGGAAGGATGTTGAGATTATGTTTCTAGATGTATCTCTGGGGAATGGCATCTCAGGTATGGATCTGGCTGAACAAATCAAATCCAATCAATGCTATAAGAATATTCCCATGATTGCCATGACTGCTTATGAAAAACAGAGTATTGAGGGTTATCAAGAGAATGGCTTCACCGGGTATCTCCAAAAGCCCTATTCTGCAGCGCAATTTGGAGCCGTTATTGATGGAAACAACCATCTGAACTAAAATTTAAATTTGGCGTGCCTATTTGGAGAAACGCAAAAGCCCCATTCTTAAGTCTGGGGCTTTTTTTGTTCAGATTATTATCATCTTTCGATTGGTTGGGATAATCTTGTAAATATTGAAACCTTTGATTCAGCTATGTCCAGACTAGATTTCATGAGCGAAATCATCACTAATTTGACGTTAAATGAGTGAAACTGCTTCATTAAAAATTGACTGAAAAGGTATATATGTTAAATAAAATAATTTCTATCCTCCTCCTGGGACTCAGCACCTTATTCGCATCCACACCTGCTAAACCAGGTGTGATTCCATCTGAAGTGTTGATAGAGCAGATCGCAATCATGTCTGAAACATACGGGCAAGGTGGTCTAGCTGCCAAAATGCAAGGTATTAGGGCAGCGAATATCCAGCATGCAGAAAATGGGACCCGTGATTTGAGAGAAGATATCTATATGAGTTTTCCCGTCATCATGGGCTCATATTCTGATTATGATGATGCGACAAATGTTATCAATCTGCTTCAATCAGAATTATTTGATGGGCCCTGGCCGAGCGTCACCATGGCAGAACATTATGAGGAAATGTCACTTGGTCAATTTCACCTTTCTGGGACAGTATATGGTTGGTATGAGTTAGGTGAGACTGGCCAGCATTATGGTGGTACGGATAATGGTTTCGATGGGGGTGTCGGTGATTTTCTGCATGAGTCACTTGACCTTTCTGATATAGAGATAGATTTTAGAGAATATGACAATGATGGTCCTGATGGAGTACCAAATTCTGGTGATGATGATGGGGTTGTTGATGCTGCCTTTTTTGTACATTCCGGCCCAGATGGCGCGGCTGGAGGTCCTTACATCTGGTCTCATCGATGGTCCTATTCTGCAGCTTCTGGTACTGGGTCTGCCTACACGACCAATGATACTGGAGCAAACGGAAGTCCTATAACTGTTGATGATTACATTATGCAACCTGCAGAAGGCTCTAATGGTGGATTGATAGAGATCGCTGTTTTCTCACACGAATTTGGCCATGCTATTGGCCTTCCAGATCTGTATGATACCGATTATTCTTCAGATGGCATAGGCAGATGGTGCCTTATGGCTGGCGGCACTAACCTCCTACCCAATAGTAGTCCGCCACATATGTCGGTTTGGTGCAAGGAAATGTTGGGCTGGGTTATTCCTGTGGTTCTAGATGCCAATATTGACAGCATTTCAATTCCGCCCATTGTTCCAACCGGTTTCGCTCTCAAGGTATGGAAGGACGGGGAAGTTGATCCCTGGGAATCTGGATATGGCCAGGGACTTGAGGTAGGTCGTGAATATTTCCTTATAGAAAATCGGCAACATATAGGCACTGACCAACATCTGGTGGGCACCGGATTGATAATCTATCATGTAGACAACACCCAATGGGGCAATTCGGATGACGAGCATCGATTGGTCGACATTGAACCTGCCAATGGTCAAGAGGGCGGAACAAACCCTGGACAGACCTGGTCTGCAACTTCTGAGAATCAATTGTTTGATTTCCAAACCATTCCCTCTTCAGCATCCTATGCATTTGAGAATACTGAGGTGGCCATATTTAATTTTGTTGAAAATGATTCAAGCATTATCGCTTCTGTGGAGGTCAATGAGGCTTTTCCCCACCTTGGTCTCGTTGATTTTATCCTTGCTGACGCCAATGATGATGGCTTTCTCTCACCGGGTGAGAGTGGGCAGCTTAGCCTGACGCTGATCAATTATGGTCTCCTGGCTACAGATGTTTCTGCCACCATCATTGAAGATAATTCGGCTTTTAATTTTACCACTGCAGCCATTGGTTTTGAGAACATTCTATCTGGTACTGCGGAGGTCTCAACGGCCCCTTTTGAGTTCACCATGGCCTCCGATTTTGAGTCTGGCACTAGCACGCTGCGATTCCAGGTGAATAATTCCACCTCTGATATCATTGATACCCTCTCATTTGATTTGATAATTGGTGATCCACAAGTTGCAGTAGTGGATGCTGATGGCGCCGTTTCAGGGGATATGGATGTTCAGGACTATTACACCCAGGCTCTGATTGATAATGATATTGTTTATACTATCTGGGATGTAGCCCTTGATGGGTTGCCCACAGAGGAGTGGTTGTTAGGCAGACCCAATGTTATTTACTTCACCGGAAGTGCTGGCTTGCCCTTAACTGTGCCTGTGATCAATCTCTTGTCAAGCTACCAGGATGGCGGCGGCAGGCTCTTGCTCACGGGTCAGGACCTTACAGATGGCGATGAAGTTCAAGCCGCCTTTTTAAATGAATATTGTGCAGTTGATTTTGTAGAGGAGCAAACCGTAAACCCACGGTATTTATTCGGAAATCCTGATCATGGAATCATGACTGCAGCTGATCAGTATCGAATCAACACCATTTATGGTGCCAATAATCAAACCAGTCCTGATGTTGTTGAACGTTTATCCCATGGGACCAAATTGTTTCAATATCCACGACTGGATGATCAGGCTGCTGGTGTCACCACCATTCAAAATGGCTATAAAACTATCTTCCTCGCATTTGGATTTGAGGCCATTGCTGGTCTAGAGGATGAGGGCCCTGAGGTACGAGCAGATCTCATTCAAAGATTCCTGGAATGGTTTAAGCTGGATTATGTGGGTATCGATTCAGAGAACATTCTAAAGGATATGACACCAGGTATCAGCCACTTCTATCCCAATCCTTTTAATCCTACTGTCAATATTGGATATGTGCTGCCTGAACGGGTTGAGTTAACCCTTACCGTCTACGATATTGCAGGCAGGGAGGTTACTCAGCTGTTAAGTGGTGATCAATCGGCTGGGAGCCATGAAATTCAATGGAATGGTGTGGATGCTTCAGGTCTTTCTGTGAGTACAGGCGTGTACTTCTGCCGTTTGGAAGTAGGGGAGATAAGTCATACCATCAAAATGGTCTATCTCAAGTAATCATTCAATATGATTTAAATATGAAAAAGCCCTGGACTGAGTCTAGGGCTTTTTTGTTCTGGGATGTCTAGAATCCTTATCTGTGATAGGCAAAATTTATAACGGGGAAGGGTAGAACAAACCCATCATCCAGCATACTCAGCGCCATTATACCACCTAAATCAACCGCAATACTTTTGCCGATGAACCGGATAGCGAGTGAAATTGGAATTTGGCCAACCTCTGAATCAGGAATAATCCAGTTTTCAGTGACCAGAGCAATTGAGCTGCTGATGCGCTTATTGCCAGCTAATATGATGATAGGCCGGTCCATAATCTCAGTCTCACCATCGAATTGAACAAAACCCCATCCCAGGGAAACTGAGAGATGATCAAATTGGTCACCCACAGTTCCTGTGGTAAAGAGAAATCCCATGCCGAACCTGTTATTCTCATCAAAAAATCCTGGTATGGTGAAATACTGAATACCACCAGCAGTTGTGAAGGGCCCTACTGTGGGCAGACTCATTTTTGCACCGGCATAAAAGGGCATATTCTTCAAGGAAAGACCTGGAAAATAAAAGGCACCAATCTGAGCTGATATCTGATCTGAGAGACCAAAGTTATAAGAGGGGAACACAAGGCAAAAGTCTGAGCAATACGCCTCCTCCTTGCCTACGGGAAATGCAGATACTGACCAGAGATAGCGACTTCGGTTGGGGTCAGGGTCATAGATTTTTCCACCCACCATGCGGCCTTGGAATTCACTTACTTGCAAGACGGATGATTTGGGTATATTTGCCTGGAATCCAGTTGTTAGATCAACAACATATATGCTGTCATTCTCAGTTACAATACGACCTGTCAGATCGGAGCCATCATTCATGTTTAGGGTCATGATGGTTTGATCAGCTATTTTCTGGACTGTACTATCCGCATTCTGGGAGGCCATTGCCCCGCTAAAAATGATGGTAAGCGATAATAATATAATACGATTGCTCATGAGGTGTTCTCCCTTTGCATCCAATATACTCATATTGGTATACTGACCAACGGCTCATATGGATTGGAGCACTCCGAATCATTAATTTTGGCATCCAATTATTCTAGTTTAAGGGTGTTTCATATTTACCTTGGCCTAAATGAAATTTTACAACATATGTTCATAAAAATACGGAGGAAAAAATGAAACAATTTGGATTAATTGTGGTGGCCATGTCCCTGGGACTCATGCTCATCCAGTGCGGGGGCGCAAAAGAAGAAAAGCCAGCGGCAAAGGCGGAGGTATCTGCAGAGACTGCACCAGTGGCTGAAGCGACAGCTGCAACAGGGGAGATGACCTATGACCTGGCCAATGGCGAAGCTATCTACAAAAAATTGTGTTTTGCTTGTCATGACAATGGTTTGGCAGGTGCTGCAAAGCATACTGACCAGGAGCGTTGGGCAGAAAGTGCAGCCAAAGGCGTTCCTATGCTTATCAAGCATGTGACGGAGGGTTATCAGGGTAAGTATGGGATGCTACCCCCAAAAGGGACTTGTATGGATTGTACCGACCAGGATATCATCGATGCTGTGCACTATCAGTTAAAGATGGGTGGGAGCCTTAATAGCAGTAACTAACTCAAGTATCCAAAGATATACTTCTTAAAAATGAAACCCCTGGCCCATGCCGGGGGTTTTTAATTACTGGGGATTGAATGGTATGTGCCCAAATAATGGGAAATGATGCAACCATATCTATCGGTGGTTCAAACGGCCACTTTGAATTAAATACTTTTAAACCGCTTATTGCCACTAATGTATTACAATCAGCTCGTGTATTTATTTTTACCATAATTGCTCCGTAGGCATTCGTCCCAATATCCCCAGAATGGAACAACATCTTGAAAATTCTCTAATGCTGGTAACGGCTTTCAATACGCATATAGGTTATGAAAAAACCGCTAAAATTGTAAAGAAAGCGCAGGCAGAGAATAAAACATTGCAGCAAGCAGCGGTAGAACTCAAGCTTGTGACCAACAAGCAATTTGATGAATGGGTGAAGCCAGAAGATATGCGTGGAGCAATGGATTAGATGGTGTTCTATCCACCTTCTCCAGACAAACAATTAGATCTTCATAATCGAGATTTCGGAAACCTTTGATGAATAGACCGGAAGTATGTGCCCTGCTCTAATGGTTCGTGGCGCAAAATTCCCGAAATGATTCCTTGGATACACAGCTATAATTGTTAATATGTCGTACACGAATGATTATTATAGAACAAATAACACCACAACATAAATTTAACCATCAGGGTATGTATGGTATTTTCCAAATCGAGGGGCATGATGATGAGTAATAATCCGACCATAGCCGAACCGTTACCCAACGATATTCAGATTCTAAACAGCATGCGCCAGATCATTCGTGCCATTGATGTACACTCACGGAAACTTAAGGCCCAGTATAACATAACTGGACCTCAGTTAATCTGCCTGGGAATCATACAAGCCAGCGGAAGTTCGACAGTGACCAAGATCGCTCACGAGGCTCATCTCAGCACCAGCACTGTCGTTGGCATTCTGGACCGCCTCGAGCATGAGGCCTACATTCTGCGTGAACGGGACCGTGTCGACAGACGAAATTGGAATGTTCACCTTACCGACCAGGCTGATCACTTACTGAAGATGGTTCCACCATCACTCCATTACGGACTGTTGAACGCCCTACAATCCTTGCCTGAAGGCGAACAGGAAGTAATTGCCAACGCTTTCAAGCGAGTGGTGTCGCTTATGGGCGCAGAGAATTTGGGTACAGCCCTCCTCCAGAAGATTACCCCCGTCGATAAGAGTAAGCCACCCAGTGAATAGTACCCATCAACCACCTACATAGTAGCCAATTGATTTATTAGCTGACCCACGTTACTGACTGATTTCCCCTTTCATTAACCAGAACCATTTCTCCCGGGAACCTTGGCAAAATGATTTATTAAACCATTCAAAGGATAATAAATGACAACAACCGAAATCACTAAGAGCAAAAATCTGAGGACCAAGAGCGGTCCTGAATTCAGGATCATGGACTGTGCCCTCATCGCACTGGCAACTGGCAAGCGAGCCAGGACTTTAAAGAATCTTCGAGATTATCTGGAAACTATTGAGCCGCAGAGCATCTATTATCATTTCTGGGGGAGTCTTCTGCGTCCTCGTTTCGAGGATGCTGAGTATCATAATGATTTTGCCGGTTGGGCGGCTCATTCACTCCATGACACCATGACGGCTGAGCGCCTGGGTATAGTAAATCCCCTGGCATTTCAGACTATGGAAGAATTGCGACAGGAACTCATGGACATTATTGATGAACGCATCGATGAGTTAGAAGTTCTACCTGCTTCTTCCAAGGATAGTCAGTTTGAATTTATCAGTTCAGACATGGTTGTATTCAGGTCAGATACAGTAATTAGGACAGCAGCCGAACTGTTGAAGGTCATACCCACGCTATCTCTGGGTAGCATCTTCTACCACTTCATTGATGCACGCCGGCGAACTGAGGTGTCCCATGACGATTTTAGCACCTGGCTCCAGCAATATGAATGTGCAGAAGCCGTTCAGGGGCTTGCCGAAATTGACCCATTCTTTACCTCTCTCAGCGCTTTGCGCCAGGAGATCACCGAAATACTAACTAAACACTTATCTGGAGACTTATGAGCACTCTTATCGATTCCTATACCAGCATCACAGGCCCGGATGTGGTAGAACAACTAAAACAGTTGGCCAAACCTATGCAGGGGATGCGTGTCGTTCACGTCAATTCGACGAAAGAGGGGGGAGGGGTGGCCGAGATCCTACACAAAATGATCCCACTCATGAACGATCTTGGGATTGAGACAAGCTGGGAAGTGCTTGAGGGAAACCCGGAGTTCTATTCCTGTACCAAAATGATGCATAATGCTATCCAGGGAAACCAAGTACCCATCCCTCAAATGCTTCTGGATGCGTATGAACAAACAAATTTCGATAATGCTGAACGTCTACGTAAGAAGTTGGAGGAGGCTGATGTTGTTTTCATTCACGATCCACAACCTGCGGCTTTTCTGGGACATATGGAAAACCGTAAAGGTAAATGGATCTGGCGTTGTCATATCGATGCCAGTACTCCCTATCGACCGGTCTGGAAGTACCTGCGCCAACATATCCGTAACTATGATGCTAGTGTTTTCTCATTGGCTAACTTTGCCCAAGCTTTACCACATCCTATTTACCTCATTCCTCCCAGCATCGATCCCTTGAATGACAAGAATTGCGAGCTCTCAGACGAGGAGGTGAATCAGGTATATTCTGATTTTGGTATAGACCCTGACCGACCTCTCCTGGTGCAGGTATCGAGGTTTGACCGCTTTAAGGATCCAATCGGTGTCATCGAGGCATTTCGCAAAACAAAACCATTTGTCCCCACGCTACAGCTCGTGCTGGCAGGTGGTGGTGCCAGCGATGATCCTGAAGGAAGAGCTGTTTTGGCAGAGGTTCAACAAGCGGCCCAGGGAGAGTCTGATATCCATATTCTTGACCTGCCGGGTGATGCTCATAGGACTATAAATGCACTGCAGCGTGCGGCAACCATTGTTGTCCAGAAATCCCTCCGCGAAGGTTTCGGCCTGACGGTGACGGAAGGCATGTGGAAACAAAAACCAGTCATAGGCGGCGATACGGGTGGGATTCGTCTGCAGGTAGTAAATCATCATACAGGGTTTCTGGTGAACTCTCCAGAGGGAGCGGCACTTAGAATCCGCTATCTCATGCGCAATCAAGGGAAACTGTTAGAGATGGGTCTAAAGGCAAAAGCCTTTGTAAAGGAAAATTTTCTTATCACCAGACATCTTCGCGAATATCTCACACTCATGCTTTCCCTGCGCTCCACTGCTAAGGATAGAATTTATCTTGATTATTAACAGAAGGATAAGCCGTGCGTATACTTAATCGTGAATTTGATTTTGAAGGCTTCTACGGTGCTCTAAAAGGGGATGGGCCGAAGCTGTTGCTCCTTGATTATGATGGTACTCTAGCCCCGTTTCGCACCGAGCCCAAACTGGCTGTGCCTTATCCAGAAGTTCTACCTTTATTGAATGAAATCATTCAGTCACCCCAATTACGGGTCGTTATAATCTCAGGTAGAGCCATCGAAGAACTGAAACCGCTGATAGTATTAAATCACCCCATCGAAATGTGGGGATCCCACGGCAGGGAACGTCTCTTGCCAAATGGTTCTTACATCCGGATGGAGGTGTCCAAAAAGCAGGAGGACGGTATGAGCATGGCTATTCAGGCTGTGTTTGATATTGAAGCGATGGTTCGATCAGAGTCCAAACCAAGCGCTGTGGCTTTTCACTGGCGAAAGCTGTCTGCAACTAGTGTCCCTGGCGTGGCAGGAAAAATAAGATCAACTCTAGACAAAATCGCATTATCACATAATCTCGAAGTTAAATCCTTTAATGGAGGTCTTGAGATTTTGGCTCCTGGGATGGATAAAGGGCAAGCTGTCCGCGAGGTTCTGAATGATCTGCCCCTGCAGGCGACAATTGCCTATGTGGGTGATGATCTTACCGATGAAGACGCGTTCAAGGAGCTCAACTACAAAGGACTATCAGTCCTTGTGGGAGACACTCCGCGAAAAACACAAGCTGATCTTTGGCTGCAACCCTCTGAGGAACTCATCTGGTTTCTCGAGAAATGGAAAAATTAATGAAACAAAACACAATGACCCCAGCAGGGGCAATACATGCCTGGAATGTGGGCAAACAGCACAAAATGGTTATCGTATCCAATCGTTTGCCTGTTGTCGTCCAGGATAAAGGCGAAGGGCAGTGGGAGGTGAAATCCGGCTCAGGAGGTCTGGTTACCGCCCTGGCACCGGTATTGCGGGATCGCGGTGGAACCTGGATCGGTTGGCCAGGTCATGTGGATAAGGATTCTCAGGGGGTCGATGATCTATTACGGAAACATGATGAGGAGATAGGATATTCACTGCGTCCGGTTATGCTGGATGATGAAGAAGTGGAAAATTATTATAAGGGGTTCTCAAATGAAACATTGTGGCCCCTCTTCCATGATCTCATCGATCACAGTCAGTTCAAACCAGAGTACTGGGACGCCTATCAGCGAGTGAATCGCAAGTTTGCAGAGGTCGTCAAATCAAATATAGAACCGGAAGACTTCATCTGGATCCACGACTATCACTTGATCAGTGTTATTAGCTATCTCCGGGAGATGGGCGTAAAAAACAAGGTTGGTTTTTTTCTTCACATTCCCTTTCCCCCCACGGACATCTATTCCCGACTTCCATCAAGATTAGAGGTTTTGAATGCCATGCTGGCGTACGATCTGGTTGGTTTTCAGTCAGCGCGTGACAGACGAAATTTTGTACAGAGTGTACGCTCCTTAAAGGACAAGCCCAAGATCAAAGGAAAAGGGCAGGTCATAGGGATCCAGGGAGAAATGGGCAAGCTTAAAGCTGGTGTATTCCCTATCAGTATTGACTACAAGGAATTTAACAGTGCTGCGCAAAGCGCTGAGGTAGCTCAGAGTAGCAGCGTATTGCGTCAACTTTTTCCCAACCAGAAGATAATTCTGGGCGTGGACCGTTTGGATTATACAAAGGGTATCCCTGAGCGATTGCGATCCTTCCGTGAAGCTCTGCGACGTTTTCCTGAGCTGATTGGACAATTAAGCATGATTCAGATACTGGTGCCCAGCCGGCGAGATATCCACAAATACGAGGATTTAAAAATCGAGATTGAGAGGATGATTGCTGAGATCAATGGCGAATTCACTCGGCCAGGATGGCTGCCCATCGAGTATCAATTTCGATCATTGGATCGTAAGGAGTTGCTGGCCTATTACCGGGTGGCAGATATCATGATGGTCACACCGCTGAAAGATGGAATGAATCTAGTGGCCAAAGAGTATTGTGCCTGCAACATAGAGGGCAATGGCGTTTTGATTCTCAGTGAGTTTGCAGGAACGGCTGCCCAGCTAAAATTAGGGGCTATACTGGTGAACCCTCATGATACAGTGGAATGTGCAGAAGCAATTTTCATGGCCTTTCACATGGAAGAAAAAGATCGCAAAATCAAGATGCAGAAACTGAGGCGTAATGTAAATCGGAGCGACATTTTCGACTGGGTCGATAGCTTCCTAAAGGCGGCATTCTCAATCGGACTTGGCAGTTTTCCACTTCTGGCGGACTATCGGCCTCTCAAGGAGGGCCGAGAGGCTGTAATCAGGGTGGAGTCAACAGGGACTCTCTAAAGTCTAAATTTTATTAAGGAGCAACATATGTTACGCAGCGCGATAGACATTTTGGGGTATAACCTGAAGGCATTGGATGGGGAAATTGGAAAATCAAAAGACTTCCTCTTCGATGACCAGCATTGGGCCGTACGATATCTCATGGCTGAAACTGGACGTTGGCTACAGGGTAAACGGGTGCTAATCTCACCAATATCAATCGAACAACCAGATCGTGATGCACGCGTTTTTCCAGTGAATTTAACCAAACAGCAGATTGAAGACGCGCCTAATGAGGGTGAAGATATGCCTGTATCCCACAAATTTGAAATCGAGTTCTTCAAGTATCATCAATGGCCCTATTACTGGAATGGTGGGTATCCCTGGGGCATCCTCATCCCAATGGAAAGGACTAATATGAATAAGCCTGCTGGGAGAGACTCTCTAGATGATATTGAAGGTGATAAAAATCTCCGCTCCCTGAACGAGGTCAAGGGCTATAACATTCAAGCGACCGATGGCCATATTGGTCATGTGGAAAATCTGATCCTCGATGACGAAACCTGGACCATTCGCTACCTTGTGGTGGATACACGTAATTGGCTGCCGGGAAAGCGAGTGCTGGTTTCACCTTCATGGGCTGAAAAAATCGATTGGGCAAAAAACACTGTAGACGTCAATATGAGCAGAGATCAAATCAAGAATAGCCCCGATTACGATGACTCAAAACTCATGACTCGGAAATTCGAAAACAGTTTATTCAAGTATTATGGAGTCCCAGGGTACTGGTTATAGCGAAGATTTCGCCCAATCTGGATTAGCTCGTGAACCTCATTTACTTCGTTACAGATGGGAATCATGACCAGGGTGAGTATGGATTGATTCGCCTGGCAAGAAGTCGGGGTGGTCACCGGAGTGGAATGTCGAGGTGGTGGCAAAGAGAATAACCTCAGGACTGCATGTCTCGAATCAACTCCCCGAATACTTGCATCGAAAACATAACTGAACTGGAAGCTTTACACATGGACTTATTTTTAATCTATCTGGATAAACATTCATCAACCCTGCTCTTAGTAGCCAGTTTATTGGGTTTTTCTCTGGTGATCCGCTATGGTTTTGCACCTAAGATTCTGGAACTGTTTCGTCGGGTGAAGGGTGTCAAGATCTCTGTAGAATTGCTTTATCAACCATTGAGTAATTTGAGCATACCTGTCTTCAGTATGTTTATCACACCCATTCTCAGCCTACCCACACAATTCAATGCCGTTTTCCAACATATGATGCAGATTTGGCTAATTGGTGCTTTAGCCTGGTTGCTCATTCGGATCTTGGTCCTTTTTAAAGAATTAATTCTAGGTCAGTATCAGCTTGACGCTAAAGACAACTTGAAAGCCAGGCAGATCAGCACCCAACTACTAATGATAGAACGTGTTGTTAATGCAGTGATTCTGTTAATTGCAGGATCCATCATCCTTATGAGTTTTGATAAAGCGCGTGAAATCGGATTCAGTTTACTTGCCTCAGCTGGTATTGCAGGAATTATTCTTGGTTTGGCTGCTCAACGCAGTCTGGCAACACTATTTGCAGGTATCCAACTGGCTATCACCCAGCCTATCCGCATCGACGATGTGGTCATTGTGGAGCATGAATGGGGATGGATAGAGGAGATAACTCTGACGTTTGTTGTTGTGAGAATATGGGATCAAAGACGCCTGGTCCTGCCAATTACCTACTTCATAGAACACCCCTTCCAGAACTGGACCAGGAAGCGAGCTGACCTGTTGGGCACTGTGTATCTGTATGTTGATTACAAAATGCCCTTGGACGATTTGCGGACTGAATTGGACAGAATTGTCAAAGAATCCCCGTTGTGGGACGGTCGAGTGGCAAAAATTCAGGTCACCAATGCAACGGAAAAGTCGGTTGAGCTGCGCGCCCTGGTAAGCGCAGAAAATGCTTCTAACGCCTGGGATCTTCGCTGCCTGGTGCGTGAAGATCTGCTCACTTACATACAACGGCACTTCCCTGAAAGTCTTCCCAGGATAAGACTCGACCGAGGTTTTCCAGAGCAAGGGGAGAGCAATGTCTGATATCATTCTCAAACACGGAAACAGTCTCATCCAACACGGGTCGTTAAGTGACCGCGTATATATCATGAAACTTGATCCTGGTGAATGTGAGGAGGTGATTGATTTTGTTGAAAAGCTGGCTACTGAAAAGGGCTATTCAAAAATCTTTGCGAAGGTACCATTATCTTTAATTACAACATTTATTGCTGGAGGTTATGAAGAAGAAGCACGCATTCCGGAATTAGGGGAATCTCCCAGCGGTATTGCTTTCATGTCCAACTTCCTTGTGAAAAGACGTAAAAAACCCGGTAAGACTCACGAAATCATGCAAGTCAAATCTGCCTCGCTTATCCGCGGTGTTCCTCGAAAAAGCACTCCACTCTCAAGCGAATTCTCTATCAAGGAGGCGGAAATAGCTGATAGTGCTGACCTGGCCTTGCTTTATCGAGAAGTCTTTGCCTCCTACCCTTTTCCCATTTATGACCCTCTCTTTATTGCCAACAGCATGACTGAGGATGTTCGCTATTTTATCATCAGTCACAAAGGAGAAATTGTGGCAGCTGCGGCCGCAGAAATGGACTATGACACCCGCAGCGTCGAGATGACTGACTTTGCAACTAACCCCGGCCATAGGGGACGTCAATTTGGTCAGATTCTTCTCGATCATATGGAAGTTGCTATGATTCAGGAACCCATAGACACGACCTATACCATAGCCCGTGCTGTCTCTCACGGAATGAATATTACATTTGCTCGTTCGGATTATGAATTTGCCGGTACGCTTATAAACAATACAAATATCAGTGGGTCTATCGAGAGCATGAATGTCTGGTATAAACAAATTGTCCATCCCGCCAATTAGAAAAATGAATTCCAGGCTGAATAAGTAGACGAACTGAATGAGCAAAAAAAATCAAGGGTTGGATGATTATAGCCAGGCTGTGAAATCAACGTTTTCACAAAATCAAACACCTGGGGAAAATGACAGAGGCTAGAGATAACGAATAGGCAAGCTATCTGGGAGTTGAGACTCATAGTAAAGCTTCACACAAAGTGACCCTGGTTCCACTATGCCTGAAAAAAACGGTGAGCACATGATGAAACATGAAGATAGACAATCGCATTATCGTAAAGACAGCCTGACGCTGGTCGGAGCTATTGCACTTGGCACCGGTGTAATGATTGGTGCAGGCATATTTGCCTTGACGGGTCAGATGGCCCAGATGACTGGGAGCCTTTTCCCTCTGGCTTTTCTTTCGGCTGCGGTGATTGTGGCATTCAGCGCATACTCTTACGTCAAGATGTCGAATGCTTATCCTTCGGCCGGCGGGATTGGCATGTACCTGAAAAAGGCTTATGGCAGCACCGTGACAACAGCCTTTCATGCCCTCCTCATGTATTTTTCCATGGTGATTGCCCAGAGTTTTCTGGCTCGTACATTTGGATCTTATACCTTACAATTGTTTGGCATTGACGATACCAGCTTGTTGGTACCGACACTGGGTGTGGGCTTGTTACTGGTGGCTTTTCTCATCAATCTCGCTGCCAACCGGATGATAGAGGGTGTTGCGTCGGTGCTTGGATTTATCAAGATTGGGGGCATCGTTTTATTTGGAGTCGTCGGTGTAATGGTGGCTGACAAGGTGGAAGTAAATATTTCAACAGCTGTTCCTGATGCCTCAATGGCGGGTTTCCTAGGCGCAACAGCCCTTGGGATTCTAGCCTTTAAGGGGTTTACCACGATTACCAACAGTGGTTCGGAGTTGAAAGACCCGCACCGAAATGTGGGTAGAGCCATCATGATCTCCATCGCGCTTTGTGTTGTGATTTATACGCTGGTGGGTTTTGCTGTGGCAAGTAACCTGTCACTTCAGGAAATCATCGAATCAAAAAATTACTCCTTAGCTGCCGCTGCAAGACCGGCTCTGGGCGAATATGCAGTCTGGTTTACGGTTGTGCTGGCCATGCTGGCAACAGCTGGCGGGATTATCGCAAGCATCTTTGCTGTTTCACGGATGCTGGCCATGCTTACGGAGATGAAACTCGTCCCCCATAGCCATTTTGGCATGCCCGGTAGCATCCAGAAGCATACACTGGTCTACACCGTAGTTCTTGGTTTGCTCCTGACGGCTTTCTTTGATCTGGCGCGCATTGCAGCCCTGGGAATTATTCTCTATCTGGTTATGGATATGGCAATCCATTGGGGTGTATTGCGTCATCTCAGGGAAGAAATTAGCGCCAATCGTGCCATTCTTATTGGAGCAATCGTTCTTGACCTGACTGTTTTGACCGGCTTTCTCTGGGTTAAAATTAATAGCGATCCAAGCGTGGTTGGTGTAGCTGGTGCTCTCATGATGGCTATTTTGATCATGGAAGTACTGTTTCTGCGCTATAACCCGATTGTAGAGCAGGGGAGCGACTAGAGTAGACACACAGGAAATGCTCTATTCATTGCATAAAAATGGTTCAGAAACAAAATACATGAGGTAGAATCAGATGGGAATTTTATACGAAGTACCAAGCTTAACCAATTGGGCAATTTGGCTTTTTATTCTCTTCGCTTTAATGGCATTTAACGAACTTGGTCGCACGACCAAGTGGGGAGGACTTGTACTTTTTCTAATTGTGCCTATCGTCCTAACTCTATTTGTCTGGCCACAAACTGCAGCAGCAGGTAATGAGTTTGGAACGGGAAATTGGTTCAATTGGGTTAAAACGTATTCAGCCCTGGCAGGCTGCCTTGGATTTATGGCTATCCGCTATATTCCAGGACTTGTAAAAAAGAAATGGGTCTTGGTATTCCCGCCTGCGATTCTTGCTCTCAATATCCTTGAAGCAAGTGTTCGAGATTTTCAGGTCTATGCTTATGGTGCCTGGGATGGAGCGTATATTGACCATTTGTGGGTGATGTCAGGATCATGGAATATCATGAATGGTATCGCCGGCTTACTTAACATCATAGTCATCAGCGGCTGGCTTGGTATTATTATATCCAAAGACAAGACAAAGGATATGATCTGGCCCGACATGATCTGGCCGTGGATCATTGCTTATGATTTGTGGAACTTCGCCTATACCTATAATTGTATTGCCGATCATTCATTTTACAGTGGTCTGGCCTTGTTGCTTGCCTGCACAATACCAGCTTTCTTTATTAAAAAAGGAGCCTGGTTGCAGCATCGTGCGCAGACCCTGGCACTGTGGATTATGTTTGTGATGACAATCCCTTCATTTGCAGATCGAATGGCTCCCGTTCCAACCACCCACAATCCAACTGTCTTTTTTGCTGTGAGCTTTCTCGCTTTAATGGCTAATGTTGCATTGGTCATTTACCAATTTATCAGGATTAGAAAGCGCAAATTGAATCCTCTTAAAGATGAGATTTATGCGGAAACGGAAGCATATAAGCACGTTATTGCAGAGAATTCTTGATTTAGAGAGTGTAATAACAAGAGGTCATGAAGTGTCTCTAAATTCAAAGGACATATACTCCTGCTGGTATTGACTTATCACAGCAATCAAGCTTAAAACAGTATTGATGCTGAGAAAGTGCTATTCAACCAATCCCAGGAGCATCAATTTGAATGGCTAACCTTTGCGATGGGGCATAGAAATAATATACTAGTCATGTTTTAAGAATATTGATATGGAAAAATCACACAAACACAATCATAGTCATGACGTTCAAATATCCCACGGGAAAGCTTTTGCTTTAGGCATTGGGCTAAATATTGCATTTGTAATCATAGAGATTGTTTATGGTTTGATTGCAAATTCATCAGCTTTATTTGCCGATGCTGGACATAATGCAAGCGATGTACTAGGACTTGCTTTTGCATGGGCAGCTGCTTGGATGGCCACCATAAAACCAAGCGGCAAGTACACCTATGGTCTTCGAAAAACAACTATTCTTGTTTCTATTCTCAATGCATTACTACTTTTTGGCGCTGTCGTTATTATTGCGTGGAATGCTATAGAAAAACTTAAAGAACCGGAGCCTGTTTTTGGTACTCAGATTATAATTGTTGCAGCAATAGGAGTAATCATAAATACCGTTACTGCTTTATTGTTCTTAAAAGGGCAGAAAAGTGACCTTAATATTAAAGGTGCATTTCTTCATATGGCAGCTGACGCTGGTGTTTCACTTGGTGTCGTGGTTGCAGGGTTACTCATAAATATAACGGGAATGCTATGGATTGACCCCGTAACTAGCTTTGTAATTATACTGGTTATTGTTTGGGGAACATGGAACCTGTTTACCGCTTCGATTGACCTGGCATTGGACGCTGTTCCCAAACACATTGACGTTGGAGAAGTAAAAGCTTTATTGTCTAGCCAAAAAGGAGTAAAAGGCATTCACGATTTACACATCTGGGCGTTAAGCACTTCACAAGTTGCCTTATCGGTACACCTATATATTCCTAATGGAGCTAACGAAAATTTCCTTGCCGATATGCAAAAAGAACTTGAACAGGAATATGGAATCAAACATATAACAGTTCAGATTGAGAATGATAAAATTGATTGCGAAACTGAATGTTGAACCTTTTTTAATGATAATAAAAAATATTACGCTGTACGTTGTCAAAGTAATTCGGACCAATCCGCTCAAGTCCAGCCGAACCAATGGATAATCTTCTTCCAGGAAAAAATAATCAAGAAGTAAAACTGTGTCAAAATAGTGTCAAGTAATATTAGAAGTGGTTGCGTTATTTGTCTTAATTATCCCACCCAACAGGAAAATATCCCAGCATGTATCCAAAGTATAAATGAATGATTATGGGTCTTTTAGAGGTGTACCCGGGGTCTGATCCGCTACCGCGGATTGGGTCGAACCGGCACGGCTTTCATGTCGCAGCGAAGTTCGAAGGACGTAGCCGGAAAGGGCCGAGGGATTTTAAGCCCTGAATAATTAACCAAAGCAACACACTCATTAATCCTAGGAAGACTCGAATTCCGGATCAATAGTGAATTGAATGCATAGAATAGGAATAAGGAGACATATATGACCGTTGCTGAGTTGATTATTAAAGCACTTGAGGTCGAAGGGGTGAAGTACGTTTTTGGCGTGCCTGGAGAAGAAACTGAAGATCTGCTTTTTGCCCTTGAGCAGTCGTCTATCATCTTTGTTCCCACCCGTCATGAACAGGGTGCAGCCTTCATAGCTGATGTATATGGGAGAACCACGGGCAAAGCAGGCGTATGCCTGGCTACCCTGGGACCTGGAGCCACAAACTTGATCACAGGTATTGCTGATGCCTACCTGGATAAGGCACCAGTGGTAGCTATAACAGCTCAGGCCAGTTCGGTTCGTGTCCATAAAGAAAGCCACCAGGTTCTGGACATTCTCAATATGTTGAAACCCATCACCAAATGGAACGCCAGCATCCAAAATCCTCTGGCGGCCAGTGAAATCGTTCGCAAAGCATTTAAGATGGCCCAGTCAGAGAAACCGGGTCCTACCCATATTGAATTACCTGAAGATGTAGCGGCTGAAGTCACCAGCTTGCCTGCTCTGGTATCTGGAGGTGTTCGAAGAAGTGCTCCTGACCACAAGGCTATTCAGGTCGCCATGGAATTGCTGGGTCAAGCCCAGGCACCCATTATCCTTGCTGGAAATGGCGCTATCCGCAAGCGGGCCAGTAAGCATATCAGAGAATTTGTCGCCCAGACGGACATTCCAGTGATCTCCACCTTCATGGGCAAGGGTGCCATTGATGATAGAGATCCCCATTCACTGTACACCATTGGCGTCCCTGGCAGGGATTACCAGATGTGTGCCCTGGAACGAGCTGATCTGGTTTTAGCCATTGGTTATGATATTGGAGAATACGATCCTGCGAAATGGAACCCTACCGGTGATAAACAGATCATTCACATCGATTTTGATCCCGCCGAAGTCTATGAATACTACCAGCCGAAGGTTGAGGTCATCGCCGATATATCAGCCAGCATGTGGGAATTGAATCGTCAGGTCGCTGAAAAGCAGCTCAAGTTCCATCCCACCTGGTTTGCCAATCTCCGCGAAACGATTGAAAGCGATTTTAGAGCCTACAGGATGAAGCCAGGGGAGGCATTCACCGTGCCAGGCAGTCTCCATATTATCCGAGAATACATGCGCCCAGGTGACATGATGCTCTCAGATGTGGGTAGCCACAAAATGTGGATCGGTCGCAACTTTCCAGTCTATGAAGCGAATTCCACCTTTATCTCAAATGGGCTGGCCACCATGGGTATCGCCCTGCCCGGTGGCATCGGTGCAAAATTAGCCCATCCTGAAAGACGGGTGGTAGCCGCCATGGGAGATGGGGGTTTTCTCATGAATGTACAGGAGATCGAAACAGCAAAACGCATGGGTCTGGGATACCCCATCATCGTCTTCAATGACAATGATTATGGACTCATTCGCTGGAAACAGACCAGCAGTACGGGCAAAACCTTTGGCACGTCCATTAGCAACCCTGATTTTGTTAAATTAGCAGAGAGCTTTGGAATCGAAGGCCACTCACCCAAGACTCTGGATGAGTTGGATGCCACCTTAAAGCGGGTGATCGAGGGCCAAGTCCTCAGTATCGTGGAGATCGCCATTGATCCGCGTGTCAATTTCGAGCTCACACAAAAATTGAATCAGAACATCTGTGAACGCTTTGAATTTCCTGAATTAAGCAGCAAAGGAGAACCCTCATGAAAGCCATCAATCCAGCCACCGGCGAAATTATAAAAGATTATCCTGAACATTCCAGTCAAGAGGTTCAACACATTCTAAGCAGCACACAATCAGCTTGGGAGGATTGGCGACGAACCAGTTTTGTTCATCGTTCTACACTCATGGGGCGAGCTGCAGATGTCCTGCGCAATAATTCTGAAAAATATGCAAGGATCATGTCAGTGGAAATGGGCAAGGTGATCACGGAAGCCAGGGCGGAGGTGGAAAAATGCGCCTGGGTTTGTGAATTTTATGCTGAGCATGCTGAAACCTTTCTCCAGGATGAAATGATAAAAACTGAAGCTTCGAAGAGTTTCGTGTCCTTTGATCCCATGGGGATCGTCCTGGCTGTCATGCCCTGGAATTTTCCCTTCTGGCAAGTGTTCAGATTTGCTGCCCCAGCACTCATGGCTGGCAATGCTGGTGTGTTAAAACATGCTTCCAATGTACCGGGGTCGGCTTTGGCCATTGAAGAGGTTTTTCATGAAGCAGGTTTCCCTCCTGATATATTTCGAACTCTGATGATCCCAGCCAAACAGGTTGAAGACGTCATCAGGGATCCCCGAGTCCGCGCCGTGACCCTGACAGGGAGTGAGGGTGCCGGGATGCAGGTTGCCTCCATTGCAGGTAGTGAGTTGAAGAAAACCGTGCTGGAATTAGGCGGTTCAGATCCCTATATCGTGTTGGAGGATGCTGATATTCCGGCCTGTGTTGCCATGTCAGCCAAGTCGAGAATGATCAATACAGGACAAAGTTGTATTGCTGCCAAGCGCTTTATCGTCGTTGAGTCAAAGGTGGCTGAATTTGAAAAGGCACAAGCGGAGATTCTCAGCCAGCTTCGAATTGGTGATCCTCAGGCGGAAGACACACAGGTTGGACCAATTGCCAGGGCCGATCTCCGGGATGAACTTCATGACCAGGTGACTCGCACCCTTGAGGCTGGAGGCCGTCTGGTAACAGGAGGTACATTTGTGGATGGGCCAGGAGCTTTTTATCAGCCAACGGTTATCTCAGATGTTAAAAAGGGGATGCCCATTTATTCTGAAGAAACATTTGGACCTGTTTCAGCCATTATACCAGTCAAAGACGCAGAGGAAGCCATTGCCGTGGCCAACGATTCAGAGTTTGGGTTGGGAGGCTCCTTATGGACTGCCGATGTGAACAGGGGTGAGGCATTGGCCCGACGGGTGGAATCAGGGGCTGTTTTTGTGAATGGTATGACCCTGTCGGATCCGCGGATGCCGTTTGGCGGAATCAAGAAATCTGGCTACGGCAGGGAGCTTGGTACCTATGGAATTAAAGAATTTGTAAATGTAAAATCCATATGGATAGCCTGAGTCCTGGGGATGAAAAATCCGATATTTATGGACACGGATATATTGCAGTAACGTTCTAAAAATTAACGTGACTGATTTGAATAAATGTGTTTATGTGTGTGGACCTCCACCAATGATTGACGCCATGGAGGAGCTGTTATTGAATTAAAGGTAATTGAGAATCTTATCGTCAAGGAAGGATTTTAAGCAAACAACATGGAAAATGATCTCTTTCAAATAAAAAGCACTTTGCAATTAGGTAAAACTCGGTATTCCTATTACAGCCTCACGGAGCTAAAAAAGCAAGGGTATCCCATAGAGAAATTCCCTTTTTCCATTCGCATTTTATTAGAGAACGCTTTGCGCAATTTTGATGATTTTGCAGTGACCAAAGAGGCCATTGATACCCTTCTGAACTGGAAACCAAAAGGGTCGGCCAAGGAAATTCCGTTTAAACCAGCCCGTGTTCTGATGCAGGATTTTACCGGAGTTCCAGCCGTAGTGGACATTGCAGCACTGCGCTCGGAAGTAGCGAGAAAAGGTCATGATCCCAATACCCTTAATCCGCTTATTCCTGTTGATTTGGTGATAGACCACTCGGTACAGGTAGATTACTTCGGCACTGAATATTCCTATCAACGCAATATAGACGAAGAATACAAACGCAACGCTGAGCGATATCAATTTTTGAAGTGGGCTCAGAAATCCTTCGACAATTTTAGTGTCGTTCCGCCGGGAATGGGAATCTGCCATCAGGTGAATCTTGAATATCTCTCAAAAGGCGTGATTGAAAGAAATGGAGAAGTATTCCCGGACACATTGGTGGGAACAGACAGTCATACCCCAATGGTCAACGGCATTGGCGTTCTGGCCTGGGGTGTTGGTGGCATTGAGGCAGAAGCCGCTATTTTGGGACAACCAATTTATTTTATTATGCCTGAAGTTATTGGTCTAAAACTAACTGGCAAACTTCCCCTGGGCTCAACCGCAACAGACCTGGTCTTAACCATTGCCAACTTGCTCCGTGAATTTGGTGTGGTAGGAAAATTTGTTGAGGTTTTTGGTGCCGGGCTGGATCACCTTTCAGTACCAGACCGAGCAACCATAGGTAATATGTCGCCCGAATTCGGTTGCACCATCACCTATTTCCCCATTGATGATAAAACCCTGGATTATATGCGGAAAAGCAACCGCCCTGAAGAGCATATAGAATTGGTTGAGTCGTATTGCAAAGCCAATATGCTCTGGCGGGAGAATGAAGATAAGATCAGCTATACAGCTGTTTTGGAATTAGATCTGTCAACGATAGAGCCTACTGTTGCCGGCCCGAAACGCCCACAGGATAAAATTCTCTTAAAAGACTTCAAAAACAGATTTATCGAGTTGCTGGATAAATCGTTTGACCGCAAATACATCATACAGGAAAGCCGTGAGAACCAACAACCCATAACGACGTGGAATGCGGAAGGAGGAGATCAACCCGTACATAAAGCAGATACCAAATCATTAAAAACAGAAACAGAAGTGCATGAAAAAGATGGATTAAAGACAGTTTGGATTACACAAAATCAAGAGAAATTCATGCTTTCTGATGGTGCCGTGGCCATAGCAGCTATAACCTCTTGCACCAATACCTCAAATCCATATGTAATGATCGGGGCCGGTCTAGTAGCTCGAAAAGCCAGGGAGCATGGTATTGATGTAAAACCCTGGGTAAAAACGTCGCTTGCACCCGGTTCTAAAGTAGTGACCGACTATCTTGAAAAGGCAGATTTAATGAAGGATTTGGAAGCCTTACAATTTCATCTGGTTGGCTATGGCTGTACTTCCTGTATTGGAAATTCAGGTCCTTTACCTGAGCAAATTGCGAAAGCAATTGATGAACATAATATCGTCGTGGCATCGGTACTTTCCGGAAATCGAAATTTTGAAGCGAGAATTCACCCTCAGGTTAAAATGAATTTCCTGATGTCTCCCATGCTGGTGGTGGCTTATGCCCTTGCAGGACGTGTGGATATTGATTTGATAAATGAGCCGCTAAGCTATGATTCCAATCAGGAACCGGTATACCTGAAAAATATTTGGCCCACAAATGATGAAATAAATGAAGTTTTAAACCTGGTATTGTCTCCTGGCGATTTTGCTAAAAATTATGGTGAAATTTTTGAGGGGAATGAAACCTGGAGAGATCTGAAAGTTCCCACCGGAAAATTGTATGAATGGGACAAGAATTCCACCTACATCAAAGAAATTCCATTCTTTCATGATCTTTCTGAACATCCGGAACCACTAAAAAATATTCAAGACGCACGGGCTTTGCTTGTGTTGGGTGATAGCATCACCACCGACCATATCTCTCCCGCAGGCGCTTTTAGTCCGGCATCTGCTTCTGGAAGATATTTGTTAGAGCAGGGCGTAAAAAAAGAGGATTTTAATTCCTATGGATCGCGTAGGGGAAACGATGAAGTGATGGTGCGTGGTACTTTCGCCAATGTTCGCATCAAGAACAAATTGGCAACACAAGAAGGTGGATACACTACATTTTTACCTACCGGGGAAGAACTATCTGTATACGATGCTTCTGTAAAATACAAAGATACACATACTCCCTTATTGGTGCTTGCCGGAAAAGAATATGGTAGTGGCTCCTCCAGGGATTGGGCAGCTAAAGGCACATTCTTATTGGGGATAAAAGCCGTATTGGCTGAAAGTTACGAACGGATCCACAGAAGTAATTTGGTTGGAATGGGCGTCCTGCCGCTCCAATATAAAAATGGAGAAACTGCCGCAAGCTTAGGGCTATCTGGCAAGGAAGTGTTCTCGATAAGCCGTATGGCAGAGGATCTTAAGCCGTTGAAAAAAGTCCAGATAATCGCCAAAAATGAGCTGGGGGAAGAAAAGAAATTCCATGCAATCGCCCGTCTCGATTCCAAAATAGAAATTGAATACTACCGGCATGGCGGCATACTGCAATATGTGTTGAGACGTTTTTTACAAAAGGAGGATTAACTAATTATTTTGTTAACACTAAATCCTGGAGAAAACGAATCAAGACCGTTACAGCCAAGCTTCAACCAGATGATGTGAAAGTAATAATACAGGCAAAAAGATGAATGATATGAAATATAGAATTGAAAAAGATACAATGGGTGAATTAAAAGTGCCTGAAAATTGTTACTGGGGTGCTCAAACAGAACGTTCGCGCAATAATTTTAACATTGGTCCTGAAGGCTCTATGCCCAAAGAGATCATTCATGCTTTTGCTTATTTGAAAAAAGCAGCAGCGATGACAAATCATCAATTAGGTGTGTTAGCTGCCGACAAACAGAAACTGATAGTAAAGGTATGTAATGAAATCATTGCCGGTAAGCTGGACAAGGAGTTCCCTCTGGTTATCTGGCAAACTGGTTCAGGGACACAATCCAATATGAATATAAACGAAGTAATTGCCAATCGGGCGCACGTGATGCAAGGTCATAGATTGGGAGAGGGCACACTATATATTCATCCCAATGATGATGTCAATAAATCACAATCATCCAATGATACTTTTTCATCTGCCATGCATCTAGCCACTTATAAGCTGGTGATGGAAAATACTATTCCCGGGATAGAAATATTGATAGATACATTGCAGAGTAAATCGCAAGATTTCAAAAGTATTGTTAAAATCGGTCGTACTCACTTCATGGATGCTACGCCATTAACCTTAGGTCAAGAATTTTCAGGTTATGCACAACAACTAGTTAATGGTATCAGGACCATCAAAAATGCCCTGAAATCAGCTCGCGAATTAGCCCTGGGAGGAACAGCTGTTGGCACAGGACTAAACGCTCCCAAAAGATATGATTTATTAGTAGCAGAAAAAATTGCAGAACTCACCGGCTTTCCATTTATTACTGCCCCCAATAAATTTGAAGCCATCGCTGCACACGACGCCATGGTTGAATTATCTGGAGCATTAAAACGTTGTGCAGTTTCGTTGATGAAAATAGGAAATGATATACGCATGTTGAGTTCTGGTCCACGTTGTGGCATAGGAGAGCTAATTATTCCAGAAAATGAACCGGGTTCATCTATCATGCCCGGTAAAGTGAATCCCACACAAGCTGAAGCGTTAACAATGGTCTGTGCCCAAATAATGGGAAATGATGTAACCGTATCTATCGGTGGTTCAAACGGCCACTTTGAATTAAATGCGTTTAAACCGCTTATTGCCGCCAATGTATTGCAATCAGCTCGTTTGATAGGTGATGCCTGTGTTTCATTTAACAATCAGTGCGCAGTGGGCATTCGCCCCAATAACCCCAGAATTAAACAACATCTTGAAAATTCTCTTATGCTGGTAACGGCTCTTAACACGCACATAGGATATGAAAAAGCCGCTAAAATTGTTAAGAAAGCACAGGCAGAGAATAAAACATTGCAGCAAGCAGCAATAGAACTCAAGCTTGTGACCAACAAGCAATTTGATGAATGGGTGAAGCCAGAAGATATGTGTGGGGGCACAGATTAGATGGTGTTCTAGCTACTTTCTCCAGACAATCAATCAGATCATAGGAGCGAAGGTTGGAATGAGGCCGCAGATTACAAATAAAACTTACTCTCCAGATTGTTCCACGGGTGCGAGGATATGTCTTCCTGATACGCAGTTCCCAAGATTGGTAATCATTGGCGGAGGTTTTGCTGGATTGGCTTTGGTCGAGGGTCTCAAAAACCTAAATATCCAGATCGTGTTGATTGATCGTAACAATTTTCATCAATTTCAGCCCCTGCTCTATCAGGTTGCCACCAGTGGTTTAGAGCCAGATAGTATCGTTTTTCCATATCGGAAGCAAATATCAGGCTATCCGAATACCATCTTTCGCATGGCAGATGTTCAAGATATCAAGCCATCAACAAATACCGTCATCACCAATAAGGGAAGCATAAGTTATGATTACCTGGTATTGGCGACGGGTACTACCAATAATTTCTTTGGGATGACCGAGCTTGAGGAGAATAGCATAGGGCTCAAGGATATCCGCGATTCCATAAACATCCGCCACAGGATGCTACACAACCTGGAGCAAGCGGCAATTACTTGTGATGCTGCTGAGCAGGACGCTCTCACCAATTTTGTGATAGTAGGTGGCGGTCCCGCAGGAGTGGAGATGGCTGGAGCTTTGGCGGAATTTTGTAAATTCATCCTACCCAAAGATTATCCAGAATATCCATCCTCCATCATGAAGATTTATCTGATGGAGGCATCTGATAAAATACTGCCTGCAATGTCTGACAAAGCATCATCTGAAGCCCTGAAATACTTAAGACAAATGGATGTACAGGTAATTCTGAAAGAAATGGTTACCGGATTCGATGGTCTTAATGTGACAACCAAAGACAATAAAACCATCCTGGCAAAAAATATGATCTGGACTGCTGGTGTGAAAGGGCAGTTCCCCAACGGTCTTGCTGTTCAAAATAACATTGCAAGTGGAAATCGATTAAAAGTGGATCAGTATCTGAAACTTGAAGGACATGCTAATATTTTTGCTGCGGGGGATATTGCTGCCGTGATTAACGGAGCGACATCAGTCGCACACCCTCAAGTGGCTCAAGTTGCTATTCAGCAGGGCAGGTACCTTGCTCATTCATTGCAACATATTCTAAAACAACAGCCATCAAAGCCCTTCATCTACAAAGATAAAGGGACCATGGCAACAGTTGGGAAACGAAGGGCAGTAGCAGATATAGGACTATTTGAATTTTCTGGCTATTTCGCGTGGTTATTGTGGTCATTAGTTCATTTAGTCTCTATTAGCGGTTTTAAAAATAAGCTCATGGTCGGCTTGAATTGGGTCCTGAGCTATATTTCCTATGATAAGAGTAATCGGTTAATTATTACAGATTCAAAGATCAAATAAAAACATAAACAACCACCTAATGATTCCCAGCTAATGGGGCTGCCTGTCTGCCAGACTTCATACCGGCCTCATCAATCTCATGGTGGAAAAACCCCTTATGAGGTCATGAAGTGTCTCTTAACTTAAACGACAAATACTCCGGTGGGTATTGACGTATCACAAAGTACGAGTTTCAAAATTGAGCAGGGAGCACAATGTAAAGTACACAAAATACTGGTCCGCATAAGAGCCATTACAGGAGCGTGTACAAATAAAAATAACATAAAAGGAATAATATGTCATACGTTATAACAGATATATGTAAAGGCACATGTGACACAGCATGTGTAGATGTTTGTCCAGTAGATTGCATACACGGCCCATTTGAGAAAGACGATATGGGTCAAGGTGCAAGAGATATGAAGGCAGAGGGAAAAAGTATAGAAGGGTTGCAACTATATATTGATCCTGAAGTGTGTATCAACTGCGGAGCTTGTGAGCCAGAATGTCCAGTAGATGCGATATTTGAAGAGGATGAACTTCCCGAAGAGCATAACAAATCAATCATTGAGAATGCTAAATTTTTCACTGAGTAGTAATTTCAGGTAAGTGAGGATATTAGGACACACACTTTAACTTTTAAAGGCTCGACACGCAGAATTAGGCTGCCACATTTTGTACAATTACTTTTGCCATGTTCCTTAAGTCGTTTAGTCACTCTATCTTAAATGTGGAGCAACGTATATTATTTCTCCAGCATAACAAGTAAAACAACCGAGTAAGCGATTCAGGCCAGTGTTTTACACTTGAAGACCTAATACACCCAGACATCAACATCGTTCCGGGAATTCTTGCGGATGTTTAATAAGAATTGATCTCGGTCTCGACTATGGCTCTGACTGTGATGTAAAGCAGGTAGTTGTGCTTTAGGTGTTGCATAAACCGTCATTTATGAGACCAATTTCCTATAACAAGCTAAACTCTCACAAACCCGACATATAAAGTCTCAAAACCCAACTCAAAATCAAAGTATCAATATCATCTACTAAACAACCTTCTCGAGACCCGCTTTCAGAACCGTATTCAAGGACGAAGACTAACCATTACAGCATTAATACAGTAGTGTCAAAGAATATGGCATGTGCTGGCGTGATTTGTCTCATTTATCATGAGATACGAAGTACGATCAGATATTTACGGATATGTTCTAAATATTGTGCAGTAGGGTGTTACGAGTGTACCCGGGGCCGGAATCGAACCGGCACGGCTTTCATGTCGCGGCGAAGTCTAAGGACGTAGCCGGAAAGGGCCGAGGGATTTTAAGTCCTGAATATATCGTTGATACTCAGTAGGTTACAGCAATTGTGTCAAAATAATCTAGTGCAGTATTCGAGCAAAAGGTACTGATGAAGATGGATGTTCATCGCGTATGTGACCCCCTCGTTAAACCAGTTGCTTGACTAGCAGGAGGCTTACCGTTATATGTGCATTAAATAAAAGGTTCCCATAAAAGAGATTATGATGTAAGTCCCTAGTCACTCAATAATTTATGAACCTCAATAGTTACCTAGGGGCCAAGAAAATTATAATTGAGTGACAATAATTCCCTGTGTGAAATACACAACCCAATTATATTCTATCTCCATAAACACACACATCGGGGGTCACAGCTGACCAGATTTAAATACAGATATCTTGTACTTGTCCTTTTATACATCTCAAATCTAGGTGCGCTTGAAGAGAATTCGAGATATCATTTTACAAATATTGGCCTTGAAGAAGGACTCTCCAATAGAGCAGTCTCCAGCATTCTAAGAGACAGCAAAGGGTTCATGTGGTTTGGTACGCGGAACGGGCTCAACCGTTGGGATGGAAAGCACATGCGTATTTTCCATCACAATATCTTTGATTCTTTAAGCCTGCCAAGTCCAAGTGTGACTGCATTGGCTGAAGCTCCGGATGGGATTATTTGGATAGGCAGTAACGATAAAGGATTGGCCTCCTTCGACCCCAGAACAGAACTATTTAATCGATATGTGCATGATTCAAGTGATCCAAGATCTTTAGTTGACAATAATATCACAGTATTAAAAATTGATGCTAATGGGAACCTATGGGTGGGTACTCAAAATGGACTTTGTCGCCTTGATTTCGAGTCTGGAAATTTTACTCAATATCAACATCACCCAGGTACTGAACTCTCAATACCTCATAACAGCATAACTGCTCTAGAAGTGGATAAAAAAGGGATGTTGTGGGCTGGAACAGAACTGGGATGGTTGTGTAGCTATGATCCAGGTCTAAATGGATTTAAAACTGTACAGAATAAAAGACTTTCGCCTATTCGTGCAGGAACCAATATAATCACCGATATTTGTGTGGATCCATCAAATAACACCCTTTGGGTGAGCATGTTTCCGTTGGGTTTACTTAATTATTCCATTGCGGGAGGAAATGTCAAATCTTTTGGTGCTACTTCTGACGATCAACACATGGTGAATAAAAATGCTATCTATGCGCTTGACATGGATGCAAAGGGTGATGTTTGGATTGCTAGCATAAACGGCGTTACGAAATTTGATCCTGAGAATGAGAGTTATCAGTATTTTGTACCCGATAATAAAGATCCAAATAGTATCGAGGGGAAAGAAATTAGCAGTCTCATGATTGATTCTCAGGGGATTATATGGACTGCTTCACATAGCGATGGTGTAGATGTTTGTAACCCAAATCAACTTCGAATTCAACACTTCAAAGCTTCTCAAAATAATGAGCTGCCATTGCAGATTGATAGAATCACTGGAATGGATCTTGACTTAGAGAATCGTTTATGGATGTCTGGTGCACCAGGAGGATTCCAACGTATAGATCTTTCAACCGGTGAGGTCAAGCTATTTCAAACTGATGATACTGATCCTGGCGTTTGGAGTATGACTTATGCCACGAAGGTGATGGTGGATTCGCATGGACGTGTATGGATGGGTACCTATGGAGCTGGATTATTCCGTTGGGAACCCATCAGTGATAGGCTTGAGCATTATCGAAATTTGCCAAATAATAACAGCCGACAGAGTAATAATACTAGCTATTCACTTTATGAAACCAGGGATAGCACAATCTGGGTTGGAACCCAGGGTGGGGGCTTGAATCGCTATCGACCGGAGTCAGATGATTTTGAATATATTCGACACGATCCCAATGATCCAACATCCCTTGGAAGTGACAAAATATTCACCATGCTAGAAGACCGGCGCGGTGAAATATGGATTGGAACTAGCGATGCAGGACTTGACCGATTGGATAGACATTCTGGTAAATTCCAGCACTATAGCGTAACAAAGCAATCCAATAGTATCAGTAGTAATATAATCCTGACCTTATATGAAGATGGCCATTCAAATCTTTGGATTGGAACCCGGGGAGGTGGACTCTGTCTGTTAGATAGTGCCCGCCAGGATTTTACACAGATCAATCTGGGACCCAACGCTGGACAGATCGAGATCAAGGGAATACTCGAAGATGCGCATGGGCTATTATGGATGAGCTCAAACATGGGAATTCTCAAGTATCATCCTACTCAGGGACTCATCGGGACTTTCAAACAGTCCGATGGTGTTCAGGGGCTTGAATTTAACTGGGATTCATGTTTAAAAGATGCAAATGGTTTTATGTATTTTGGGGGCTTAAATGGACTCAATCGATTTCATCCAGATTCTATAGCTTTGAATAAGCATATCCCAAATGTGGTTTTTACAAATCTTTGGATCAATCACGAAAGGGTAAATGTAAGAGATAAAACGGGTGAACAGTCAGTTTTACCCAAAGCAATTGAATTTCTGGATACACTGAACCTGAGTTACCGTGATAAGGTGCTCAGATTTGAATTTGTAGCATTGGATTACTCGAACCCTCAACTCAACCAATACAAGTATAAGCTTGAAAATTTCGATCCTGAATGGGTTGAAATAGGAAATCAAAACGAAGTAACCTACACCAGTCTTGATCCAGGCTGGTATACGCTCCGGATTAAAGCATCCAACAATGACCAGGTTTGGAATCAAGAAGGGACACAGTTAGCCATTTTCATTAAACCACCTTTCTGGCAGACTCTGTGGTTCAGGATATTATCGGCCCTGTTCATGCTTGTGATGTTCCTGCTAATCATGTGGTTACGAACCATAAGACTGAGGGCACAAAACAAACAGTTAGAAATTTTGGTTCGCCAACGCACTGAAGAGTTAAAAATAGAAATAGAGGGCAGGGCTAAAGCTAAGCTTGAACATCTGCGACGAGAACTTCTGACTAAGACCATGCACTTAAATGACAAGCAGCAAATCGTAGAACAAGTACATGCGGATCTAGAATTAATAACCAAAAGTAATATTGAGAATTCAGTGACAAGCTTGAAGAAGGTGCTGCGGTTTTTGAAATCTCAGCTAGTGGGACAGACCGGCTGGCAGGATTTTGAGCTTTGGTTTACAGAGGTCCACGCTGGTTTTTTTGACGCCTTACGAGAGCGCTATTCTGACCTCTCTGAAACTGAATTGAAGGTGTGTGCTTTACTAAGATTAAACCTTTTGTCAAAAGATATTTCCAAGGTCATGAACATCCAATCTGCATCAGTTGATACCTATAGATTTCGTATTCGCAAAAAACTGAATCTGCAGAATGAGGAAAATTTAACTACCTTTTTATCTCAATTCTAATCCATCATTAAAAATAGACTCCTCAAGGATCTCAATATCAGTTGTTGAGACTTTGTCTAGATGTCTAATGCTTGCAAAACGTTTAGTTTTCAGTATGAAAATTCAAAATGAAACTTGGCGGTTGGTGTGAGCTCACGAGGGAAAATACTAATCCTGTGGAATGACACAAAGACGGTACAATCCATTCAGGATCAATTGGCAGGTGACTTTGAAATCATCCTTGATCAAGATGTTGGCAATGGTTACGAACAGGCTCTCCATTTTCAACCAGACTGCATCCTTGCGGATATCCCATTAGATAATTTGGCAGGTATCAACATGCTCAAGAAAATCAGAAATACATCCGGTCTTGAATCAGCCGGCTTGCTGTTGCTTACAGATCGAAATGAGAACAGATACGCTTCTCCCATAGAAGGCCTGGATGTAGATCTGTGCATAGCAAAACCATACTTAATTGAAGAACTAACCGCAGCGTTAATTGGAATGATTCAAGTTCATAGACGTTGCCAAAAGTTATTGACTACAGAATAAGTAACTAAAATAGAAAACAGCTGAAGGAGAATCACATGTGTCGAAACGGAAGTAACTTGATAATCATTTGCGTGGGAGTTCTTTATTTTATGCTCGCCCCAGTCTGTCAGGGACAGTTTTCTTTAGACCTTGGAGACCCACATTCATGTACCATTGGCGTCGCCTCCGGTTCGGTCACGGAAGATGGTCGACCACTTATCTGGAAAACAAGAGATTGGACAAGCCCTGCAGATGCCCACATCAGATTTGATGAAACTATGGTCTACGATATAATCATGGTTGGCAGATACGGCAGTACATGGCCAGTGATGGGAGTAAATGAAAAGGGATTTGCTCTGGTATTTTCATTGGCACCTGATCTTACACAAGGGGGGCAGGGTTGGTATTCTACGGGTCTTATGGAGACTGCGCTGGGCAACTGTGCCACAGTCATGGAGTTTGAGGCAATGCTAGACAGTACAAATATTACTGGACGCCGAACACATAACAATTTTGCCGCCATGGATAGTTCTGGTGAAGCAAAAATGTATGAAATAGGGGGAGATAATTACTGGGTCTATGATGCCAATGATACCACACAAACAAGTAGTGGCTTTATTGTGAGGACTAATTTTGCTGAGAACGGTGGCGGAATTATCGGGATCGAGCGATACAACAGATCGAATGTCCTAATCAACGAATATATTTCAGGGGATTCACTTAATTATCGGAGTCTACTCCGGAGCCACATGCGGGATATTTCCAACGGAGACGGCGTACCGGCGGAGCTTCCCTATCCATATCGATCAGTCTTTTTTCCAGATGTACCCCTGGGTGGATACATGAATTATGTATCCATTTGTAACAATCTATCTCAATCATCGGCAGTTATTCAAGGAGTACATCCTGATGAATCCCCTGAATTGAGTACCATGTGGAGTATCCTTGGGCTGCCAGCCACATCCATTGCAGTTCCATTTTGGCCTGTGGGTGATCCTCCTTCTGAAGTATCCCCAGGAGGTGTGATTCCTGAATTGGTCTCCAACATCCGGGATGAGATTTCCCACGGGTTTAATTATTATATTGGTGGCGTTCAATGTGAATATCTCGATACATACGATTTGTTGGATGGTGAGGGTGGTGGCATCTGGACGATTAATTTTCCAACTGAAGATTCCATTTTTGCTGCCACTGAAAACCAGATGGAATTTTGGCGTTCAAATGGACATACACCTGAAGCAATGCTAAATCTAGAGTCAGCACTAGTTGAACCAGCCGTGGCGTCTCTACAATCTGCCTATGACTGGCTTTTGGGTCCTACTGCTACGCGTGATATCGGTAATACTCCTGATGGGTATAGACTTAGTCAGAATTACCCAAATCCCTTTAATCCATCTACTACGATCAGCTACGATTTACCAGAACAATCCTCTGTGAGGCTAACAGTCTTCGATATACGGGGTCAGCAGATCATGACGTTCCCCATTACGGAAAAATCACCCGGTAACTATGAGGTGCTTTGGAACGGAGTGGATCAATCAGGTAAACCTGTGAATACCGGTGTCTATTTCGCTCGTTTGGAGGCAGGGGAATTCACGCAATCAATCAAGATGTTGTATCTCAAATAACCAACTCAGCCCATAATAAATTAATTGGAGCAGAAAATGAAACTGTATGTATTTACATTAACAATTTTATCGACATTTCTTTTTGGTGCAACAATCCATGTTCCCGGAGATCGCACCTCTATTCAGTCTGGCCTGAATAGCGCAAATCCAGGTGACACAGTGATGGTGGCATCAGGTACTTACTATGAAAACATTATTTGGCCTCAAACCCAATCCATTAAGCTTCTGGGTAGTGGAGCGGATAGTTGCATAATTGATGGTAACCATGCAAACGCTGTCATGCGATTTTTTGGCACCCTTTATTCAACAACAGTAGTTGATGGATTTACTCTGACAAATGGAAAAAATGAGGTGTGGGATGGGTATGGTGGTGGAGGAATATCTGTTGAAGGCAATGCTGATGTTAGCTTTAGTAATCTTATCATTAGGGGAAATTCTAGCGGTCGTGGAAATGGTGGTGGGGTATCAATTTATAATGGAAGCCCACACTTTTTGAATGTTCAGATAATAAACAATACTGCTCCAAATCATGGAGGTGGCATCTACTGCAGAGAGGGCAATCCAGTTTTTGAAAATGTGCTAATAGAGTCCAATGAAGTAACTGGTGGTGGATATTTCACCAGCATTTTTGGCGCTGGTGGAGGAGCATATTTTACATCGAGCGAGCCTGTTTTTGATTCTGTGACGGTCCGTTACAATCAATCCCATTTGCAGGGAGGAGGATTGGCATTCAGTAACTCTCAACCTGAGTTTATAGAAAATAGCTGCAACATCTATTCAAACTATTCTGCCAATGGTTCGGAAATATACACATCCCATCCAATAGTTGTAACAGTGGATACATTTACAGTCATGCAGCCAACTGGTTATCATGCTGCATCGATTGATAGTATTTCTTTTGATATTCTAAATGCAATTATACTGAATCAAGTGAATGCAGATCTATTTGTTTCAACATCAGGAAGCGATACTAATGATGGGCTTTCTCAACAGACTCCCTTAAAGACCATACAATACGCTGTCAGTAGCATATTAGCAGATAGTACAAACCCTCGTACAATTCATGTTTCCGATGGAGTTTACAGCCCATTAGCTACAGGAGAGATAATTCCAATATTTTTAGCTGATCATATCTCACTTATAGGAGAGACGGAGACAGGTGTCATTTTGGACGCAGATGGTACGACAAACGTATTAATCAATTACTACAACACAGCAATATCCATATCTAACCTTACCATTACTGATGGTCTAGCTAGTAATGTTAGTGGCGGAATATTTTGTGCGCAATCAAAAGTAAATATATCATATGTGACCATTACTGGTAATTCAACATCTGGTATTGCTATCCAGAATTCCCAGGCAAATATATCAAATGTAACTATCACGGGAAATGCTGGAGGGATCGGGGTTAGAAGTTCCAATGTTAAATTGATCAACTCAATTGTTTGGAATAATTCAGACTATGAAGTGGCTTTTAATGATCCTACAGAAATCCCCGTTACCAGCACAATGGTAATTGCTAATAGTATTATAGAGGGTGGTTTGGATAGTATCACCGTGTACGATAACGTTGTTCACTGGGCTGAAGGTAACATTGGTGCAGACCCCCTTTTTGTTGATCCAGATCATGGCAATTATTCGTTACAACCAGGTTCCCCGGCAATAGATTCGGGAACCGCACTTTTTGTTTGGGAAGGGGACACAATAATTGATCTAAGCTCCGATGATTACGACGGAAATGCTCCAGACATGGGAGCTATTGAGTATCCTCATGCCTTAAGTAATAATGATGATACCCCTCTACCTGAGTCATACTCCTTAAACCAAAATTATCCCAACCCCTTCAACCCGACCACAACCATCAGCTACTCACTACCAGAGCAATCATCGGTCAAATTGACTGTATTCGATATTAGGGGGCAGGAAGTAGCAAATCTACAGCAAGTAGAGCGATCTCCAGGTAACTATGAGGTGCAATGGAACGGTATAGATCAATCAGGTAATCCAGTGAGTACAGGTGTGTATTTCGCTCGACTTCAAGCAGGTGAGTATAGTCAAACGATCAAAATGTTGTATCTCAAATAATAGTAGATTCACAATCCTAAGGGAGTAATTATGGTTCGAAATCTCGTCGTACGAATAGCATTATTGATTGTAACATCATTAACACTTGTCGCTCAACAGGAGGGTGTGGAGATCGCTTGGACCAGCATAGATTCAATCGGTCTTAGTACTTCTTGGTTTGACCCACTGATCACGCTTGACGCTGAGGAAAACGTATATGCAATTAGTGCAATTAGTAATGATAGGGAAGGCACCAGTTATTTACTTGTAAAATACGCCTCAGATGGAACTCGATTATGGAGTACTGGATATGACGGACCTGAGAATAGTTATAACGTTACTGACATAGCATGCGATGCAAATGGCAATCTATATATGGCCGCATCTTCATTTAACTGGACGGCTGAACCATGGTCCAGTTGTTCAATAGTTAAGAAGTATAGCTCGAACGGCACATTGAATTGGGTAATGAATTACGATGGTGCCTGGGCTAGTGATCTAGCACTAGATTTAGACGGTAATGTATATGTAACGGGTGGAAGCGATATAATAAGTGGGGCTATTTGCACAACAATAAAATACAGTTCTGAGGGTGTAGAACAATGGGTGGCTAGGCTCGACAGTTCTTACTCTAGTTCTGGACGTTCAATCATAGTAGACTCAGACGGTAATGTATTTGTGGTAGGTGCTACCGGAGGTTGGGAATCGTCCGACTTTTTCACGCTTAAATACAATTCTGATGGTAGCTTTGCATGGGAAGCTCGGTATCACGGTCCGGGAAATGGAAGGGACTATGCCAAAAGTATTGCATTAGATAATGATGGTAACATTTTCGTTGGGGGATGCAGCGGATCATTCACAGATCGAGATTTTGCTACTATCAAGTATTCACCTGAAGGAAATGAACTCTGGGTAGCCCGATACAATCACAGCCAACATGATTATGTCAAAGGGATTGCAGTAGACATGAACGGTTGTGCCATAGTGTCTGGTAGTGTAGAATCAGGAACAACAACAATTAAATATGGTCCTGATGGGGAGGAACTATGGCTGATTTATAATGATTCTTTATCTCATTTAAATGGTCCTGAATCTGAAGGGGAACTCGGCCACTGGGGGCCAGTATTAGATACAGAAGGAAATATTTACATTACCGGTAATTATCCAAGTGAAGCTACAGGGATGGATTTAGCCACCATCAAATATGCTGCGGATGGTTCGGTGATCTGGTCGCAAAGCTATAATTCTCCTGATGACTATGATGATATTGGATACAATGTTGCATTGGCGGAGGATGGCTCAGTGTATGTTACTGGCGGAACGGGAATGACCGGTTATGCTGGTTCATGGACCGAAGTAGACCTACTTACCGTCAAATTATCGCAACCACAATTAACCTCTATGGATGGGAACATCAGTATCCCAGCAGGATTCGATCTTCATCAAAACTACCCCAACCCCTTCAATCCAAACACAACCATCAGCTACGAATTGCCTGAACAAACCACGGTCAGTCTCACTGTATATGATGTTCGAGGTCAAGAGGTCCTAACACTCCAGGAATCTGTGCAATCTCCCGGTCGTTATGAGGTGCAGTGGAATGGATTGAATAGATCCGGTAATCCAGTGAGTACAGGTGTGTATTTTGCTCGTTTGGATGCAGGGGAGTTTAGCCAAACGATCAAGATGTTGATGATAAAATGAGAATTATTTTACAGTAATCCTGCAATTAATGCGGGGCTAATCCTGAAATAATAAAACAATGCTTCCAGGATGGCCAAAATATTATATTTGCTATTATCAATTAGAAACAGGGGAGAACATGAGATCACAATCAAAGATTCGAACATTGGGAACCTTTCAATGTAGTCTCCTGATACCTACACTGGTGCTGGGAACGATTCAGGAGCAGATCGATGCTGCTTTTGATGGGGATATTATATTAATTGAACCAGGCACTTATGTTGAGAACCTCGATTTTTTCGGTAAGCATATCACGGTTCGCTCAATTGATGGACCTGAAGTAACCATTATCGATGGCAATCAGAATGGCAGTTGTGTCAAAATGATCAGCGGTGAGAATGAGTCAGCTGTTCTTGATGGTTTTACACTTACCAATGGTTCGGGCTGGTATAGTGGAACAGTGTGGCTGGGTGGCGGTCTTGTTGTCAGGAATTCATCATCACCCACGCTTACAAATCTTATTGTAACCGGGAATACGGTAACAACTGGCATTGGTCCTGCCGGTGGTGGTATTAGTATCGGGATTGATTCAGATCCATATCTTGAAAATATTGTGATAAGCAACAATACCTCTGGCTATGGTGGCGGTATATCCATTTACCAGTCCAGTCCAACCCTGGAGAATGTGAACATCCTAGAGAATCATGCCATTCTCCATGGCGGAGGAATATATATTGTTGAAGCTGATCCACTATTACAGCGACTTCAAATCAGAGGCAATACAGCAGATAATTATGGTGGGGGTGTGTACGTACTCGATAGGGCCACTCCTACTTTTAATCAAGTCTCTGTACTTAACAATGTTTGCCCCTTGGGTGGAGGAGGAATGGTTGTCCATGCAGATGGCAGCCCAATAATTGAGAGCTCAATATTCTGGGGCAATATACCAGAGCAAATCATGCTTTTTGATTATGGTCAGCCTCCCAACGATGTGACCGTTTCTTATTCAGATATTATGGGGGGCGAGTCTGGTATAAATCTTGGAGAAGGCACCGTGGATTGGGAAGAAGGTAACATTGAAGAGGATCCTTGGTTTTGTGATCCTACAGCCAATATTTTCACTCTGGCCGATGACTCCCCCTGTATCGGATCAGGTGAAGATGGTGTCAATATGGGTGCTCTCAGTATTGGATGCGCAGTTCCAGTTGCAATCGACGAGGACACTTCAGTGCCAGATCAGTTAATATTGGATCAGAATTACCCAAACCCATTTAATCCATCCACGACTATCCGTTATGAGTTAGCAGATCAATCAAAGGTTAGGTTGACCGTATTTGATGTGCGGGGGCAAAAGGTCATGATGCTACAAAATGCTGAAAATCCTCCAGGGTCTTACGAAGTGCAATGGAACGGTATGGATCAATCAGGTAGTCCAGTGAGCACTGGAGTGTACCTCGCTCGGCTGCAAGCGGGGGGATACAATCTGACAATCAAGATGTTGTATCTCAAATAAGCGATATCACATGCTGTAAATTGAAAGCCCTGGACGTTGATCTGGGGCTTTCTTTTTGCCATTTTGACGGTCTCACAAACCATCCTGAGAAGCAAAACTGAAATTAAAAGTGTATCACTATAGTGTCAAAGAAAATGGCATGTGATGGCGTGATTTGTCTTAATTGTGGTTGATTTTAAAAATAATCGTGGCTTCAATACGAAAGAGATATAAGTAGTATATTCAACATGTTAGAGGTGTACCCGGGGCCGGAATCGAACCGGTACGGCTTTAAAGGCCGAGCGATTTTAAGTCCTGAATATGTTATTGATAGTCAGTATGTTACGGCAATTGTGTCAAAAAATTATGGAAAAATATTCGTACAAATAGTACCGATGAAGATTGTGGCTCATCGAGTGTGTGTCTGCTAATTAAACCTTCGGGTTTGGGAGCGGGGGACCAATAGTTCGCGGTTGACACGGGGATTTTCAGTCCCTTTGTATGGTTCTGTAAGTGACAGTGTATCAGTG
>JABMOS010000008.1 GCA_013203185.1 Fidelibacterota bacterium
ACTTTAGACTTTAGACTTTAGACTTTAGACTAAAAAATATCACTCATGTAAATCAGGGGCTAATAAAAAAGAGGCCATCTCATTTTATGGGACAGCCTCTTTTTTTATAAAATATTTTTTAAAGAATTAGCGTGCATATACTGCTATAGCTGACATCACTTCCCGCTCTACTGTCTTTCCTGCCGGTCTATTTAACAAAAAACCATTTACCACCAGTGCAGAAGATCCACCTCCATCAAGATTGATGGCATCCTTACATCCCAACTCCAACATAATTTGAGCCAATTCAGGTAAATCTACACCCCTGCTGATTAATTGCCGCCCATCTATTAATAATAGAATCAAATCACCATCTGGCGTAATCCCTGCTGCTGTTCGTGGATGAACCTCAGGGATACTCGTCCCAAAGAAAACCTCCTCGTTCACAGGAATATGGATTTTACTATTCCGGAGAAGCACTGGACCAGCTCCTAGAATATCGCGATACGTCCAGAGACTGCGATAGGTAGAATCTTTTTGCAAGCCTGGTTGACCAGGAATATTGTCAATTCCCTCTTCCCATTTGTATACCGAATCCCCTGAAGAAGAAACCCAATTGATTTCGATAGCATTATTTTCATCAAAGCCAATTGCCGAGCGATAAAGATAAAATCTTTCCTCACCCCGCAGAACTGATGAAGTAGCTGCGTGGATCAATTCATCATTGACCCTGAGCAGCCCCACATGCTTGGCCGGATTCAAATCCATTCTAAAGTAGCCGCCGTTAATCATCACCGGCACATCAAGTCGCTGAGCAAATTCTGAAACGGTCTCTCTTCTATCAGCATCATCGGAAACCACAACCCGACTCTCTATTTCAGGAAGAGACTCTCTCACCAGTACATACCAGGCTCTCAGATTTGCACCTACATGTATTGATTGATAAACAGATAGTCCCTCAGGTAATTCATTATTAATGGAATCGATGGGAGACCACTCCAGCCCAAGCTGGGGATATTCAACAAAGGAGTCCCCTGATGTATTGCAGCCTGAGAGAAGACCGATGACAAGAATTGGTAGTAAGAATCGAATTAGCATATTCATTAATATAGTGTGATAATTTCCAATATCGAAAATTGATTGATCAGTAAACTATTTTTTTTTGGCAGAATTAATCAGGAATACAGCAATTATGGAAATGGTCCCCCCCAAGAGAATATTCAGCTTCAAAGGCTCATTTAAGATGAGCATGGCAAAGACCATGGCACTCAAGGGTACCATAAATATAAATGCTGAAGCCTTCTCAGAGCCTAAGCGCGATGCTGCGATGAAATAGGCTGTGGTTGCAAAGGCCATGGCGCCTACCGAAACTGACAGAAGGTTTAGCCAGAAGCGTAACCCCATATGGAAGACAGAAAATAATTGAGAGGTATCCACAAAAAACAATGCAATAACCGAGCTAAGCATATACAGCCAGAAGCTGTATGTTAGGGTGCTCATGTGTTTATTAATCCGTGAAGAAATGGCAGTGAGGAATGCCCAGGTACTGGCACATAAGACAAAGTATTGATTCCCGCTGGCAAATATGGCAGACCAACCATCCTGCCAGATGTTGATTAATATTGTCCCCCCTAAAATGCCCAGAAGAAGCCCTGCTAAGGAACGACCCACAGGAGGCTTTCGTCTCACAATTGATATAAGTAAAAAGGTCAAAACGGGATTAAGCGTGGTGACCAAAACCCCACCAGCGCCTGCAGCGCCCAGGTGGGTACCAGTAAAATAGAAATCATTATAAAGGACCAGGAAGATGGCGCTGGCAACTATGGATGGTATCCCTGTTTTTTTTATCCGCCATTCAGTGCCGCGAACTATCAAGACACCTAACATGAAGATGCCTGCAATGAAAAATCTCCAGAACATGAGGATAGGGATGCTGGTATATGTACCCAGGATTTTCCCATTGGTCCAGGAGAGTCCCCATATAGACATGGATAGGATCATGACTATGTATAAAAGCGTATGTTCTGATCTTTTCATCAAAACATGTTAATCAAGGTGATTCAAATTACCCCTATTGAAAAATTGATTCATAAAAAAAATCCCCACCAATTTCTTGCTGGGGACTTAGTATTCAAACTGAGTTAAACCTTATTCATAAGCAGCAACATACCGTGGGTATACGGGTTCAAACATATTGTCCTTAACCCATGCTTTGATATCCTTCGGTCTTTCAACTCGAGCCAATCCTTCATCAAAGGCCATTTCACATATGGCGGCTGCAATAGTTAGAGAGATCTTTCGAATTTTCCTCAGATCTGGATAGACAGTTCGCAGAGACAACTCTTCTTCTGTAACCATCTCTGCCAGGGTTTTGGCTGCCATATAAAACATGGCGTCGGTAACCTTTGTGGCCTGGCACAACGATGCGCCAAGACCAACTCCAGGAAAAATAAACATATTGTTACCCTGACCTGGGACAAAGATTTTTCCCTTCATTCGAACGGGATCAAAAGGACTTCCACTGGCAAAGATGGCTTTACCCTTTGTCCATTTGTAAGCCTCCTGTGCCGTACACTCAGATTTACTTGTTGGGTTGGATAGTGCAAAGATAATGGGTTGCTTTGAATAATTAAGCATCTCCTTGACAACTTCCTCCGTGAATGTCTGACCCTGCCCACTCACACCAACCAAAATTGTAGGTTTCACTGCTTTGATTACATCCAAAAGATTGTCGATGAGCTTTTCATCTCTGGCGTACGCGATCTTGTGATTCTGGAGGGGTCTGGGACCATTCTTTACAACCAGACCCTGACTATCAATTAACCAGAATAGTTTTCTAGCCTCTTCATCACTCATGCCGCTTTCTTCAACAATTCCGGCAACAATCATGTCCGCAATACCCACAGCAGCCGAACCAGCACCATAAAAAATGATACGCTGTTCAGAAAGCTTCTCATTCTTCATCCGCATTCCACCAAGAAGACCAGACAAAGCTACAGCGCCAGTACCCTGGATATCATCATTAAAACATAATACTTTATCCCTGTACTTATTCAGAAGTGGGAAAGCATGATCATTTGTAAAATCTTCCCACTGGATCAAAGCCTTTGGCCATCGATCCTGAACGGCATTCACAAATTCATCAACGATTGCATAATACTCATCATCAGGGATGCGTTTCTGATTGAGCCCCAGATACAGAGGGTCAGCCAATAACTCTTCATTGTTGGTTCCTGTGTCTAAAAGGATGGGTAGGGTCTTACAAGGAAAGACACCGCCTCCAGCCACATACAGTGCCAATTTGCCAATAGGGATACCCATACCATTGGCACCCAGATCACCTAGACCAAGAATTCTGGAGCCATCGGAAATAACAATGATATCAATCTCATCCTGATTCCAATTATCAAAAATGTCCCGAATATGCCCTTTGTCATTGGCAGAGATATACATACCACGATTTTTGCGATAAATATGACCGAATTGCTGGCAGGCTGCACCTACAACTGGCGTATAGACGATGGGCGTCATCTCCATAAGGTTCTCAGTGAGTACCTTATAGTACAGTGTCTCATTTCTATCATGAAGACTGGTGAGGAAGATAAATTTCTCTAAAGGATCTGTTTTGCGTTGGTAATTCTCAAGGACTCGTAGAACCTGCTCCTCTATATCCACCACCTTGGGTGGTACAAGGCCACGAAGCCCCAGAGCCTCACGCTCATCTTCAGTAAAAGCCGTGCCTTTGTTCAGTAGCGGTTCATTTAAAACATCTGTACCTCTGATGATGACCTCAAGAGGTTCTTCTGTTGTTTCTCTCTGATAACGGCGTTTTTTTACCATTCCCATGACTTTCCCCTTCATAAACTATTAATAAACATTAAGGGACACATTGTGCCGAAGTGAACCCTTTGCTGGTATTCATCT
>JABMOS010000069.1 GCA_013203185.1 Fidelibacterota bacterium
CATTTATCCTGGCGACCAGTTCTTTAATGCTGAAGGGCTTGGGGATGTAATCATCACAGCCTGCTTCCAGAGCGGCGACCTTATCCATTTCATCGTGACGTGCTGTGAGCATGATGACAGGGGTATGCACATTGTCATCATGCAAGGCACGTACAACTTCAATGCCTGAAATTTCCGGGAGCATCCAATCCATAAGAATGAGTCCGTAGTCTCCTTGACGTGCTTTTTCAAGACCACTATCACCGTCCTTGGAGATAGTGAGCTCAAACCCTTCATAGCGCAAACCTTCCTTTAAAAGGCTGATGATTTCAGCATCATCTTCAACGAGCAAAAGGTTCTTATTCATGAGCGATCCCCTGGTCTTCTTCAGCGCTTAGCGCAGATAGGTCAGCTTAACCATTTGATTGGCATCAGCGGTAGTGATTCTTGCGAAATAAATACCAGAACTAACCAACCGATTATGCTGATCCAGACCATTCCATGTATAGACATGTTGACCGGCCTGAGGCTGACTTGTTGAGGAGCTCACTTCCTGTCCCAGTGCATTGTAGATGTGTATTGACACCTCTTGTGCTGCAGGAAGGTTATAGCTGATATTGACAGTTGGATTGAATGGGTTGGGATAAACTGAAGTGATCTCAAAACTTTCTGGGATTATTGATATAGCTGATTTCATCATCACACCTGCAGCACCAGCTACCTGTGGATAAGAAATTTCAAACTGAGTGTCCTGAGTTTTGAGGATCTCCAGTTCCATGGGAGCATCTCCAGTCCAATAGCCCAGCACTTTGAGTCCATCGTCTGATGCCCTTGAGATAAGGGTCAAACCAGGATAACTCATAAAACTTGGCTGCGTCATGGAATTCAGCGTAAAGCTAAATGCTTCAGCTGGTTCGGAAGCGCGAAGCATGAGGCTACCATCTTCAATGATAAAATCAGCTTCAGCTTCAGACTGGCTGATGCGAGCTAATCCAGTGCCCATAATTTCATCCACTAACAGAACCACATCACTAATGCTTATCAATGAATCAAGTGATTTGTCAGCAGCCCAGAATTCACATTCACCAAATTCACCATCACCAAGCATGACATTAATGAGGATTATCAGGTCCTGGACGCCCCTGTATCCATCATTATTGATATCACCTCTGCCCCAACCTGGACATGGCAGGATAGCGTCTGTTCTGGTAGTGAAGAAAAGAGCAGATTCATCTGTCAACACGTGAGCTGTTTCAGCCCACATGTTGTTAAAGGTATACTGCATTCCTAGCTGGCCAGTATGATCTTCAAGACCTGTGGTGGAGTATTGACCATGTGAAGATGAAAAACTGGATCCAACATTGGTATTGTTGTACGTGTGATATTGGATTTTAATGTCACCATTACCATCGGTGCTGCCATAGTAATCGGCATCATAAAGGATGATCTGGAATTTTTCAAGATCACCACTGAAAGCATTCTGCATATTGTGATATTCAATAATAAAGGTATGCTCGGAAACATTGGAATAGGTATATACATCCCCACTGCCCATGACCAGGTCATCCCAAAATGCCGCTATCATTGGGTTGGGTCCAAGTGGACCAGGCACTGGGTAATTTCTAAAAAGAGCAGTTTCACTGGCACCTAGGGCGACATAACCATTGGAGCAGATGGATACCTGGGTGTAATCCTCTCCATAAAATCCAAAATCAAAGGGCAGGTTTACAGTGACAATATCTTCCTGGTTATTTCCATTGTCATTGAGGGGAACCAGGGTTCCTGTGTATGAGCCCAATCCTGGAACGATTTCAATCCAGTTGTACTCAGGAGCCAGAGCATAGGCCAAATCCTGACTATCATAACAAAAATAACCACCAGCATCTGGACCCGTTGGATCACCCATTCCTGGTGTTCCGATGGGCAGAAGCAGTGAGATCATCTCTACAAATCCATTGTCATCAGTAAATTCAACCTGAAGGGGGATTTGGACACCCACAGTTACCTGGGTGTCAATATTTATTTCAAAACTGGAAGCACTATTGCTGGTTTCTGAGCCTGGTTCGGCATCTGAAAAGACAGCTACTGAATCAAGAATCTCAATATTTTCGTTAGCGCTACGGAGGGTTGCAGTCAAGTTACTGCTTCCCAGGCTCCCAATATTGTCTGCATAGAGGACCAGGTTCGTGACTTCACCAGGATCAAAAGAATAGGGTGGGAAGCCTGGTTCTGCTAAGGTATGGACCTGTAAATAGGGTGCATACACATCAAACCGTCTGTGATCAGAATACGCAGTGCCATCGGCAGTTACCTGAATGGCGACATCATATCTAGCCATACCTGGATAGTTAGCAGGGAGTGAAAATGTTTGATCATTTAATGTGACACTTGCACCTGCAGCCATGGTGGCATAAAAATAATCCACAGGGGGAGCATTCTCACCGGCTACGGTTACAAACACATTGGAGATGCTGGCATCAGAATGGTTGGAGAAGGTCAGATCAAACTGAGCTGTTTCTCCAGGGTTGAGCAACCCATCACCATTACCAACAGTCTCACTGAGCGCGGCTGCATCAATCAACACTGCAAAATTCTCATCAGCCACAGTGATGTCTAGCTGTTGAGGTTTGAAATTATGTTTTGTTGCAGTCAAGGTCATGCTTGCAGGTAATACGTTTGGTAGATCAAGGACAAGCGACCCGTCTGCATCAGAGTAACCTGACACAAACACACCACTGCCTGTCATGGTAACCCAGGCATTTTCAATGGCGTTATTGGATGCGTCGAGAACCGTAATATCTAAGAATTGTGCATCAGTTGGAATTTGATCAAGGGCTTCCATTTCGATAAGTTGTGGAACGCCAGTCCACAACTCAGTTGAAGGATCACCCATGAGGTTATTCCAGTGACTAAAGATTTTCACATAATCACTTGTGGTTGAGGGATAGGTCTGATTGAGATTTACACGACCCCGTTCGACTGCAGCTCCGGCATAATACAGCTTGTCACTAAAGATACCGTGATAAATACCAACGGATACACAGTTGTTATAGAGCGTATGGGTTCCTGAGGTTGCTGTACCTACTGCGCCAATACCACCCTTGGGCACAGAGCTGGTCCCAACCTTGAGAAATTGTTCTGAACGAGCATCACCAGTGAAGCTACCTGTACCGCATGTTAGAATCGTAACAAAGGGTAAATTTGAGCCATTGGTTAAACCTGAGGTATTTGAGTTGCCCCAGCCACTCATTCCCAACCATCCACGATAGTTAAAAAAGGAAACGCCTGCATTAATTCCAGACGCAATCTGGCTCACAAAAGAACCCCCATAGACCTCAAAATTATCCTGATAGCCGTTGGCTTCCATGTACTCATTGATGTTTCTGTTGGTCATGATTGTGGAGAGTCCTGAAGAAGCCTGGTCACCAACCAGAAGCGCTCTTGTGTACCAGTCAGTATCAAAAGTGCTTGGATTCTTCTCATAATTCAAAATTTTAGTGATGATATTGGTGAATTCACTAGTTGACCCAAAGGGGAGCCGTCCAATAAAGGCGTCGGCGACATAATCTGTTCCGGCGAGATGAACATAAGGCAGATCACCTTCCCCATTATAATTTGAGAAATTCTCAATCCAGGTTGGGATATTGAAGGTACCGCCGGCATCACCTACCAGAACGACAAATTCAGGAGGATTGGTCCAGGTATCGTAGGCATTCTGGATATAATTCTTGATGGATGAGTTGGAAGTCCCCGTTTGAATTGTGCTGGCACTGTGGACTTCAAAACCCTTTTCATGTCTCCAGTCCAAAAGTGATTGAAGGACAGTGGTTACAGTTGAATTTTCAGTATGAATAAAAAGGATGGAAGGTACTTGATAGTTTGGTTCTAGAACCAGAATTGAATTAGGCACCATGTTTTTGTAAATAGGTTCATAAAATCTTGAGATGGGTCGTTCTGGTGCTAGCAGGGGCTCGCTGTGGTTCACATTAACTTCCAAACCCTCATAAATGCGCAATTCTTTGGTGACTGGATTGTATTGAAAGGGACTCACTTCCACGGTAACCAGGGTCAAATCTCGCATCTGGATACGTTCATGAAGAATAACAGGTGATTGAGGAAACCAGGCGTCCTGTTCATAGATATCTCTATCAATGGAAAAATCTTCTGTGATATTTTGAGCTTCCAGTTGTACTGGCTGAAAGGGTGCCAGGTTAACATTGGTTTCAACACGCACAGATGTATACGAGATTTCTGTCTGGAGATCACCGGTAGCAGGTACGGCCAGGAGCGTTGAGGTGGTAGGAAGATCAGGCGCGCCAATGAGACGGAGCTGTCCTTCCATTGAGGTGCTCAAAAAATCGTATTCTCCTTGAGCAAAACTTACTCGACCAATGGAAAAATCTGGCGCGCTAGCCTGCAGGGTAGAATGATTTGCATCAAATGACTTCAGGCTAAGATGGGTGCCTTCAGAGACCGGACCGCTAGCAGCAAATAATCCACTGACAACTCCAAATGTGATAATAATACTCAGGATTCTTTTGTACATGATAAACCTTTCTATACTTTCCTCAATTCGCACAATATACAAGGGGGCATCACATGCTGGTATGCAAGCAATCTAACAATTTGATAAATGCCAGGGGATGTGGAATGACCTGGTTCCATCGTACTTTTTAATCTGAGTTGTCAGCGAAAAGGATTTGCGCCACTTACTGACTGGTTTCCCAACTGCCTGTAATTCTTTTGTGGGCACCATTTATTAACAAAATAGCCCCATTTTCAGGGACTATTTCATCATAATTTTCGTGGGGCTGTACCCAATTAAACCCATTTATTTCAGGAGCGTGACCTTTTGAATGTTTTGGGAGCCAGCGCTTTCAATTTTCACAAGATAAACTCCAGATGAAAAAGGCTCAGTCCTCAAAGCGTATCGATGAGACCCAGCATTCAAAGACAACAGATCCTGGCTAAACAATTTTCGACCCAATAAATCGTAAACTTCCAGATTTACTTCACCCGTCTGATGCAGTGTGAAGGGAATGGTTGTGGTGCCATTAAATGGATTTGGATAGGCTGGCCCCACTTCAAATTGAGTTGGTTGTTGACGCTCATTCTCAACTGAAACCCAGTATAAATCTGGGGGGTTCGTAGTGAAGCGAATGATGCGACCTGCTTCAAGTTCAGATGCGCCTGGCGCATAATTTCTGGCATATACATACATGAGGCCATCATTTTGATCCGGCGACTCGATTCCAACTGTGCTATAATTATTGATCTGATCTACATCGTGAACTTCATAATACTGGAATTCGATGACACCGTTACCATCATCAGCAACCAGGGATCCGCTTGGATCATGCAAAATTAATTGAAAAGTTTCAAGAAAACTCCTATCACCAAATCCATTCCAGACCTCATGCCATTCAACGATAAATTGCTGATTGGTTTGATCATGGAAGGTATACAAGTCTATTGGACGCGCTTCCTCCTGACCATTTACCAGGGTATCGTTATCCAGGTCATCCCAGAAGGGTGCCAACATGGCATCAGGTCCCAGGGGCATGGGGATGGACCAGTTACGGAAATAGTTGATGTAGTCAGGCCCAAAGGCTGCCCAGCCATTTGAGTTAATTGTGAGGATATCATAATCAATATCATAATACTTGAAGGTGAATGGCAGCGTGATAATCTCATGATCATCATCACCGAGGGAGTAATGCTGGGCACCACTTTCACTTGAAAGATCTGTCCAACTGTAGGTGGGAAGTTCATCATACTCAGCATCATTATTATCATAAGCCCAATAGCCATCATCTTGATTAGGTGGCGTCGGATCGCTGTTGCTTTCTGAACCGATGATGACCATAAATTGTCGGTGATAAAATGGATCGGTCTGGCTATCCAGACGAAAATCGAAACTCAATGGCAATCGACTGCCATGTGCCACCATATTTAAAGCACCAGCGAAGGTGTTGTCTGAGAATGTCAAATTCCCTTCAGCACCAACAGTGGCTGTGCCTGTCACATCGTCCAGACTCACAAAATCTACAGCACTGCTCAGGGTGATGTGCAAGGTGGATCCAGGAGCGTCCAAACCCTGAAAACTGCCATTTAAGTTCAAAGAAAAGGCTGCACCTGGAAGTGGCCTGATGTGCCCATCAAAACTGATTGATAGTTCGGGGGCAACCACACTCACTGGCATAGCAACAGAAGAAGTAACCCCTGATATTTCCACATTAAGGACCAACTCCCGGTCAATGAGCTGTATGAGGGGTGCTGAGGTTGCAGCAGCACTTATGGTCCCACCAGCGGGTATTGAATAACTTCCCAGCGTGGCTGAATAGCTTCCGTCAGGCGTATTAAGATTCAGTGAAACATCGACTGGGCCTGTCCCGTAATTATGGAGCTGTGGTGTCCATTGAGTCATGCCAACATGGACGTGCTCCTCCATTCCAGCAAAAGCAACACCATTACCTGCTACCGGGGCCACCTCAACAGTGACAGGCGTGTGCCCCGGGCTGTTCAAGGTAATTTCAAGAGGTTCTCCAGAATGATCAGATGTATAAAATGAACTCCCATCAAAACGATAAATCCTGATATGTCCATCTGTCCATCTTCCTGAACCAATAATTGCATTATTCTGTCTTAAAGCAAAGACGCCTTCTTGCAAATCAGACCGGTTTAAGGTGATGAGTCCATCATCCCAGCTTACCTCTCCAAAATCGGCAGCTTCCAGGGCAATGGGTTCAGGATTCAATAGCCAGACTGGCAAACTTGGGTCGCCCAAAACATTGTAGGTGTGGTAATAGAATTCCGCCATTTCACCAGGGTCTAGCTCGTTGACGAATTCGTCAAGAAAACCAAATTTTGAGGCAACCAGAGCTGGGCCTAATTCATCTACATGCCCTTCCATGAGAGCATCCCATAGTTTTGAATTCAAGGCATTATTAAATTTTGTACGTGTATGTAAGTCAGAAGGTGCCACGACGGCCACGGCACCTGCAGGGACGGATACACTCCCCTGTGTCAAAAGCGCCTCACAGAAGGAAGGATCAATACTACTATCAAATTTTCCGGTCCCGCAGACAAAGCTGAAGACGATGGGCAATTTGTTCCCATTATTCAGAGCCCCTTCATCAAAATCACCCACATGAAAATGAGGAAAATGCCACCCATGGGCATCACCCCACCCCCGGTAATTCACAATTCCCACACCCTCATTCCAGGTATTAAGTATTTGTTCAGGCCCTAGCGTTGGCGGATAAAAAATGGTATCTACATTCGAATACCCAAAATCCAACAATTCATCATGGAGCCAAAGGGAGGTCCACACTGGGGTAAGAATTGTACCTGTATCCGCATAATTTCCGGCAGTCACCAGGGCTTTCTCCAGGTAGCCAGACTCAATGTCAGGTGTTCTGGAATAATTAATGGTTCTCACAATCACCTTGGCTAACTCCTGGGCGGTATCTACTGGCCAACGACCAATGAATGCCTCTGGGAAATAATCATCGGGCCCCCCCTCGATCAACACATAGGGTAAATCAGAAACATCATTTTCAGGTCCATAACTAAAAGCAGGTAAGGCATAGGCATCGTCAACGTCTCCAATGAGGAGGACATATTCCAGGGCGTTGGCAGCGTAGAATTCAGCGATAAACTCCCGAATATCTGTGGTGGTGCTACCAGTTTCTGAAAGTGGCGCCATGGTGACACGAAATCCCTGTTGTTCTTTCAGAACTCGAAAGGGCTCTAAATAAGGATTCAAGAGCACTACATCTGCGGCAATGACGAGGAAATCTCCACGCTGATATGATTCCCAGTTATAACGCCCCTGAACAGCAGGATAATTCTCCATCAGGCTTTTAAAGGCCAGGGGACCTGTTGCAGAAAGCGCCAGGGTTGTGAACAGGAGGCTGATTAAGGTTTTTTGTAATATTCGGTACATATTTTAGTTCTTTATTTTTAAGTAAGTCAAAATTTATTCATTAACATAAGCTTATGAGTTGCTGATTGCTGCGTATCATTGATGCGGATAAAATATATCCCTGTGCTCACCTGATGACCCAGCATATCCTGTCCCTTCCAGTCCCAGGAATTGGTCCCAGCAGACATTTGCAGTTTTTCTGAGTAAACCTCTCTGCCACGAATATCAAAGACATCGATTGAAACAATATTGGCCTGTGGAATCTCAAATTCCAGACGTGTTGTCTTGCGAAAAGGATTTGGAGCTGCAGAAACTGACATTCTGAATTGGCTGGCTGAAGATTGGTTATGACCTTCGCTTATTTCTGGTTCAATACCCACCAATTCATAGCTGGAAAGAAATACGGAGAGGGAATCAATCTCCCATCCGCGAAAGCCCACCGTAGAGTCTGTCATCATTTTCACTTTAAGGCGACCTGCAGCAGGGAGTTCTCCATCCATAAAAAATGTCTCAGAATGATTTTCGAAATTCTGGTCATACCACTGCTTCTGAATGAGTCGTTCTGAATCATCGGCACTCCAAACTTCAACGGAGAGCGTGTCAATATGCCATTCCACTTCATAGGCATGGTCAATATGAATGCCCAAGCGCTTTGCATCAGGGAGAGCTGACATATCCAGATCCATGACCATTTCTGACACCAGGCCTACATCATAAAAGAGTTCAGGTTGAGATTTTAGCTTTCCATCTTCCACAACCCAGGCACCAGAACTTATCTGCCAGCCACCAAGATCATCAAAAGCGGTACTGTAGATGGTGGTTGGTGTTGCAGGCAAATCTATTGACAATGTTAAGTCCTGTTCAGGACCAAAGGGTCTCAAATCATAGGAATGAATCTCGGGAAAATATCCAGGGGTGGACACTTTAATATTGATGTCATTGCCCTGCCATGTGAACGAATGGAGACCCGCGCCTACTTCAAGGGTATCGCGTTGAAATTGATTCCAGAGAATCACGTCATAAGGAGCTTGTAGTACTTCTTGAAGCAGGTCCATATGAATGGTATGCTCAGGAGCGGGATCCAGACTAAAGTCCAGAATGGTTGCATAGCTTTCGCTGGTCAAGATGGCTGCCACTGTATCTGATTCAAAGCCTGGCGCAGAAGCAATAACCCTATAGGTACCCTGATTTACCAGACGACGATACCGTCCAAAACCATCGGTGACTCTGGGCTTCATCATGAGGCCCTCCAGCTGGGTTAAGCCGCCCCCCACATTAAGTTTGGCGAGCTGGATCTGAGCCCCTTCAAGTGCAAAGCCATGAGAGGCATCACTCACAATGCCGGTAATTTGAGATTTGCTCTCAGGAGACCGTCCAAAGGCCCGATCCATAAGGAAAAAGAGACCATCTAGATTGCGATCCACAGTGTCATCGATAATGTCGGCATTGGGTTGTAAATTGTTGGTACCCACTTCAATTAAGAACTGTATGGCGCCGGTCTGTGTATAAAACCAGTCATGGGCATTGCCGCGCTGGGTTTTACCAGGCGTGACGGCGTAATTTCCATCCCTGGATTCATTGATCACGCGCTGGGATAAGGTGGTGGCCAACCCGCTCATAATATCAATATCTGGCGGAAATTTGATCTCTTCCCATTGCCAGGAATAATAGATGATTTCCGGTGTTCCTGATCGTGCTGAATGATAGGCAACTGAAAGCAGAAACTTCTCCTGCCGGGCCAGGTCTGCAATGGCTCTGGTTTCTGACTCAGAAAAAGCTGAGGGACCCCTGTAGTAGTCATAGTCATCAACGCCATAGGCATCACCAAAAATCCAGTTGAAACCATAGTTCCGGTTGAAGTCCACGCCATCGATATCATATCCAATGCCTTCGACAAAATCAAATATACCGTTCCCATTGTTGTCCGTCTTATTCTTACGATACGTGACATCAACGCCGTCATGAACCACTCTCAAACCTTCGGGGTTGTAGCTGGGAACCACCCAAACTTCCAGATTTTGGAGGATTGAAGCTACATGGGAATTCATGGCATCGAATCCATGGAGGAGGCTATCTACCAGCCCCATGGTGATTTCAACACCGAGAATTTCTTCTGCATGACATTGCCCTAGAAACAACAGGGCCGGTTCATCCTCATCCAGTGTTGGATTATCCGATAATTTGATGGCATATATGGGCAGGTCTTCATTGTTTGATCGACCAATTTCCCTCACATCCAGAATGGCATTATAGGCAGGGATTTGCTGAATCGAGTCCATATAGACTACGATTTCTTCATAGGTGTGGTATCTACTATGAATGACCGAATCGCGTAGAAATGACTGAGCACTTACACTCATGGCGGAGAAGAGAAGTAAAATATTCAGGATATTGCGCATAGCGTGTGGCATGAATATGATTCCGAAAGATCTGTGATTATTTGATAAACAATACTTTTTGGGTATGGTGTTGAGTCTCAGAAACAACAGACACCATATATACGCCACTACTCAAGTCCAGACCATACCGATTCTGACCTCTCCAGGTATATATACCCCCAGCCTGGTTGCCAAGAGCTTGGTGAAGCACTTCCCGGCCGGTGAGGTCATAAATGTATAGATCCAGATTGCCACCCCGCATATTCTCAATGGGAATATTGACGGCACCGTTAAAGGGATTCGGATAGGCTGAGCCTACTTTAAACGCTTGGGCTACCATGACATCATCAACAGAGACAGGCATTTGACCATTGTAGGCCTGGGCATAAATATTGGTTAATTCAGTTTTTCCTGAAGAGCGCATATCCTGCCAGACAATCATATACACCAGGGAATCTGGATTGCTGTCAGCAAATGGCACAATCTGGGGTTGCATTTGATTCAGGACTGAGGTTGAAACGGGAACGCCCTCAGCTGCATGTCCCCTACTATCTGGGTGTGAGTCATAAAAGTACAGATCTGAATGAATGCCGCCTCGGGTATCTTCCCAGGCCACCAGGTAGCGTGAACCATTTACAGTCCGCAAGGCTGGTGCTTTATTTTCAGTTGTCAGCGTGGTGATTTGCTCCGCTGCTGTATCCGTTGAGAGATTTTTCACATAGATATCATGCTGAAACCCGTCATAATCCTGCCAGCCAGCATATAGTACTGAGCTGCCATCATCTGCATAGCTGAGCACCAGATTGGTTTGGTCACCAAATTGATCACTGATGAGTTGTTCCGGTGCCAGATTCCCATCGCCATCGACTTCAACAGCATATAGATCGACACTGCTGATAATAATGTTTCTGTGATCTTCCCATCCTATGGTAATCAGATCGGTTTCAGGGTTGTAGGCGGCGATGGAGTTGCGCTGGGATCCTGTTGCCTCAGTAACTGATTCTGTCCAGAGGGTACTGCCGTCCTGGAGCAGTTTTGAGACATAAGTCTTGGTGCCTGCAACTGTCTCCGATTCCCAAACATAAATGACTGTGGAATCAGCCATGGCAATAGCACTGGTGACATAGGTATCACCACTTATATCAGGAGGGCCAACCTCAAGTCCACCTTGTGCCCATTGGGGAGTGCCACTTATATCATATTTTTGAGCAAAAAGACGCAATCCAACGAAAAACACATCCTCTGTCCAGAAATAGTAGAGATACCCATCTACGCTGGCTGTCATCTTGGGATTAAACTGTCCCAGGATAGCATTGGGGTTTACCTGGATCCCATCAGAGGGCCAGGTGGGTACCAGATCATCACCTACATGCTGGATAAAAAGGATTTCCGTTCCTGTTGAAATATTTGAATATGCAATATAGGCCCCACCCTCATTATCAGGTTCAATTATGGGATTCAACTGTTGTTCATTGCCTGATAGAGGCAGCCCATCCATGGTATATTGTATGGAAGCATTTTGATCCATAACCTGGGCCATGGCAACTGAACCTGTACCAGCCCAGCGGTTGTCCTCCCAAAAAATCAAAGCATCATTGTCACCCCAGGTGAGGACCTGGAACTTGCTGGCATCGCCATCGATGCCAAAAAAGAATTCTTCTCCGTCTGCCTCCCAGGCTTGACTGCCATCCAAACGGACATGCTGTGCCGTCACACCAATGCTACCTGTTGAAGCATTTGCCCATACAACCAGGGCTCCATTATTTCCATCGGCACGAACCAGTCCACCATTTTGATATTTTTGACCTGAGGTCAATGCCATACCATCCGTCTCAAAACGCATTGATCCATCTACATTGACATATTGAAGGAAAATATCAGACTGTGGATAGCCTCCGTTTCGCTCGTCCAGCCAGGTCACATACATACCGCCGGCATCTCCCAGAGTAAAACGAGGTTGGAGCTGTTTAAGTGTGGCTTCCACGACGGGGATACCCCCATCGGCCCAGACTGGAGACCCTGAAAAATCCAGACTCTGCATAAAAATATCAGGATCCTGGGGATTATTTCGATAATCCTGCCAGACATAGTAAATACGATCCACACCATTGGATTTGACACGACTAAAACTTTGTTCTGAGGGCAGATTTGTAAGCGCAATTCCATCCGTTACCCAGGCTGGGCTACCGTCTGAATTCAACAGCTGTGAGAAAACGTCCGTTTTAATATTGTTGCGATTGTCAATCCATGAGACTGCTACCCGGTCTCCGTCAGCAGGTGCAACCTTGGGATAGACCTGATCTGAGGCATTGCCACAGATGAGAATTCCATTTTCACCCCAGAGACCTGTAAAATTCACATCCAATCTTTGTCCATAGATATCAGGATCGTTGGTATCTCTTGTATCTCGCCAAACCACCACAACTTCACTGCCACTGGTCTCAATACTGTGATTTGTCTGAGTCCCTGAAGCATTGACCACGGGGATACCATCGGTGCCACCAGCTGCAAGGGGTCCTGCAGTTGTGAGAACCGTTCCAAAAATATCACCTGATTCCGAAAGGGAGCCATCATCCCAAATGACATAGGCCACTCCTGTTGCGCCTCTGGCCATATTAGCGGATTGCTGGGAGCCAGTATTGACTGCGATTGGAACACCAGCAGGATCCCAGGATAAATTTCCATCTGAATCAAGATGCTGAGCATAGACATCACCATATTCGTCTGAACGGTAATCAATCCAGGCCAAAAAGGCACCACCTGATCCATCTGCAACCAACACAGGGTCTTCTTGACGGCCATCTGCTCTTGTGGCACGAATTCCAGTATCACCCCAGAGTTTGGCTCCAGTGGTATCGATTTTCTGGACATAGATATCCCGATCGCCAGTTCTCGTATCAGACCATCCAAAGATCATTTCACCTGGATTACCAACATCTCCAGTTCGTTGCCATTCAATATGGACACCCTGGCGCACGGGGACTCCGTTCTCAATCCATTCAAATGCGTCGGTGGCAAAAACACTTCCCACAGTTAAAAGCAAAAATAAAAATCTCATTATATACATACCTTTTCTTCAGGTTTACTAGAAGTCAAAAACTCCACATCTATTACGGTTGGTTTATACTGTTGATGGATTCAATGAGCAAAATCAAATCAATCACATCCACATGTTCATCTCCAGACAAATTTGCCAGGTCGAATTGCGCTGCACTCATCTCTTCAACCAGGAGGATAAAATTAAATAACGCTGTTACATCATGGATATTTACTAAATAATCCCCGTTCAAATCACCAAAGGGAGTCTCACCATATCTCACATCCATAGAAATATTAATCAAGGTTTCAGGGGCATTGGTAGCTGTTGAGGACACCAGGAGTGCAGTCTCATACTGGCCGGGGGCTATATTCCGGGGCTCGATATCTATGATAAAAGGGACGCTCTCCCCTGGATATATAATTTGAGTCCATCCTTGAGCAGAGAACCATTGTATGGGTCGCTGGATCTCTATGGCTGCACCTGACTCAAAAGGGGCTGTGGAGTTGTGACGTATGGTTAGACCAAGATTACGATCCGAGTTCTGAATACCAATTGTTGAGCTGGCAATTATTTCGCCCACTTCCTCATATTGAAACTTTATGGTACCATAGGCATCCAGGATAACCTGATATGAGTAGAAAGAATCTGTGCCAAATTTGGGGAAATCCTTCCAGGTCATTATGCATTGGTCGAAGCCATTGCTCCAGAAATAAAAGGTTCCCTGAGGTCCAGTATCATTGTTTAAATCATCCCACCATGGCGCCAGAAGAGAACTTGGGGCGGCATTCGTCGGGAGATTCATATTATACCAGGGAGAGTGAATACCTTCGAAGGTGACAGTCCCATTACTGCCCATGTAGCCTGTTGAGTAGAAATCATCGTACAGTGGAAATTCAAAACCCAAATCGATAGTTACCGTACAATCATCAAATTCTGAAGATTCATAAGGAACTAGATTGGTTTCGGTTTCAATATCAATCCAGCTATAATTTGGACCATTATCATCATTGTTATCGCGCCAGTTGTAACCATATACATCACTTCCTTCCCTGAAGGCTGATGCGTTTCCAGGGGGATCTGGTGTATATTTAGTAATAGTGGGATCCATGGGCTCAAATACACCAGGCTCCAACAGAAGCGCTGAAACCACACTTATTTCATAGATCAGGGGGGATTCTCCCGAATTTGAAATGATAATGGAATCCCTGGCACTACTCCAGGGGCTCTGTTCAAAATTTAAAACAGTATTGCTGAAAGAGATTTCAGAGTCTCCCAGACGCTGGCCTCGATCTGTGGTAAAAAGTAGCACAGTGCCGGCACCGAATTCTCCAACACTTGGGTCATTGATGTTGTTGTATGATGCTTGAATTCCCGTCTCAGAATCTGGTGACTCGATACCAACCGTGGAAAAATTTGAAGCGATATCTATGTTTTCATAAGTCTTATACTGAAATTTAATCTCGTTATCGCCTGTCATCGTTGGATGTTGAGTATTTCCCAAAATAACAATCTCAAAACTTAGCTGATTGTTGGAAAACAGATTATTCACACGGCTCCACTCAATAATAAAGGCGTCGTTCTCAGCATCATGCATAAAAAACATGGTACCTAGCTCAGCAGCTAAGTCATCCCAGAAAGGCGCTAGCATGGCCGGCGGCCCAATGGGTGATGGAATGGTCCTGTTATGAAAATTTACTACAGAATGGTTTCCAAAAGCGGCCCATCCGTTGCTACACACCGTAATTTCAGTGTAGGTGTTTCCGTAATAATTGACAGGGAAAGGCAGGGTGATGAGTCTCGATTCATCCTCCTCTTCCCATCCATCATTGATGTTAATGAAGCTGCCATTTCCACCCAGCGTACCATCAAGCTCAATCCATTCATAGTTGGGTGCCTTTGAATAGTTAAGATCGAAATTATCGAACATACGATAGCCATAGTCATCCCTTTGTGAGGGACCAAAACGGTTTGCCCCACCCATTTGAATGACATAATCCAGCGTATCGACTGAGTTCTCCTGCACACACTCAAATTTCAGGGTAATTTCTTCACCTGGGAAGAGCAGTTCGTCAAATGAAATCTCTACCATTTCAGAAGTGGTGGCCATCTCATCCATACCAATTGCAGGACAAGTAAGTGATCCCGGTGAATAGGTAATAAATTCTGATTCCAGAGGTGTGATTGTCAGGGCTTGGGAAGACACACCACCCATGTTTTCCAGTTCCAGCTCAATTTCAGCAACTTCTCCAATGAGTAATGAGCCATCTACAACATTCACTGCCTGGATGACGAGAAGGGGCGCCTGGACAGTGAAAAATTTCTGCCAGTTCCAAACCGTTCCATCCACATTCACCTCCAGGGACAGGTTCAAAGACGTGCCATGAGGAAAAGCGGGGATGTTCATGGTAACTGGATCCAGATTAAATGTTGATTGGGCAGGTATGCTGCCAACCATGACCGTTTCGTTAAAGGTAAAATCCGGCGTATTGGATGTGAAAGTGAGCTCCACATTACTCAACTCAGGTCCTGGATTTTCCAGGGAGAGCAAAATTTCACTACTATCACTGGCAATGGGTTGACCGCCTCCCTCCAGTGTCCATGAACTTAATCCCAGGGCATGGGCCTGGTTGGAAATGGGTATGGCTGCTAAATAAGGAAGTAAATTTTTACCAGTTACCGTAAGATTTATCTCCTCTGCAACGCCAGCAGTAAAGGGTAAGGCAATTTGTCCATTTGCATCTGTGTAGCCACCCCAGGCATTCTCACTGTTGCTCAAGCTGACGTAGGCTCCACCAATACTTTCTCCTGAAGCATCACTCACCATAATTGAGGTGGCATTGTCACCTCCCACCAATGTGTCAACATGGGTCACACTCAAGTTCTGTGGAACAGCTGTCCAGAGCTGCATCCCTGGATCACCAAGGAGGTTATAAATATGGTGGTAGAACTCAGGTGTCTGGCCAAAGGGGAAATAGGTGTTCTGATGATAGTTGCGCCAGAGTTCAAATTTTCCATTCCACAAGGCTTCACCCAGGGTGGTTATCCCCTGGTCAAAAATTCCGGAATAAATGCCAATATCGATAACATTGTTGAATTGGGTGTGGGTATAAAGCTCGCTGGGACCAAAAAAGGCAACGGCACCATTGGGAACAGAAAAGGTTCCAATGCGTGTCCACACTTCCCCAAAACAGGGATCTTCAGCGCCAGCTGCAAAGTTACCACCACCACAGACCACCGAGGTAATCACTGGCGTTCTGGCACCAGAATGAATGAGACTATAAATATTTGAACTCACAAAATCGGGACCAAACCAGCCGTTGTACATTCCAAAACCACGATAGTTGACGAAACCAACACCAGAATTTATTGGATTGGCGATATTGGAGGTGCTGGATACTGCAGGATGGTAGGCTGTGTAGACCTGATCAAACCCGTTTTCCAGCATTTTATCAGCCACCCATTCTTTGGTAGCCTGAGCTGAAGCAGCACCCCAGGTAGTGGAGATCATCAGTGCACGCTGGAACCATTCTGTATCGTCCATATAGGGACTGCTCTCGTAGGCCACAATTTTTGCGGTAAATGATATTAATTCAGAGACTGTGTCAACAGATAAACGTCCCACCATGAGTTCAGGGAAAGAATCATCCCCCTCAAGCAAGGCATAGGGGTGATCTGTCACCAGGTTATCACCCTGGGGATTTTGAATATAATGGCCGGGAATTCCCTGATCTTCATCGCCAACCAGGACCAGATAACCTGGACGACTTTCCCAGGTGTCCCACACGGTTTGCACATAATCTTTAATGGCGCTGGCGGAATTACCTGCAATGTCAGTTCCCACAATGGTAACCTGGTAGCCCATGCGTATTTTCCAGTCAGCAAAATATTGGATATAATCCTCAAACTGGGGAGGCGTAATGATGAGATAGTGACCCCGTCTGGCGAACTGCTCTTCTGGGAGCGTCACAGATTGGATGCCACCATCTTCTGTGACCAGGGAAGCATCACCAAGACCAACACCTTGAATTTCAAATTGAATCGACGTGGGAACGTCCAGCGAGTGTGTGGATTCATCTATTGCCACAGGATGAACAGTGACGGGCAAATAGGTCTGGCCCTTGATATTCATGGGTTCACCGAGCAACATATCCACTGGAGATGAGCGAGTGGCCCGAGTCCAATCATAAGCTGCTACCTCAGGACCTTGCTCTTGTGAGTCAAGATGACCTGCTGGTGTTTCTTTGAGGGACAATTCAGCAAGGCCATAGTCATTCCGAAGAATATTAGAAATGGCAGGGGTGGCATCACTGGTAATGGGGATAAATACTGTGAGCATGGGTAAGGCTGCTTCGCCAGGGCCACCTGCAACCCCATAGCCATAATTATGGAAGGCTTCAGGCTGCTCCAACATTGCCCGCCATTGTGCTTCACTGATGTGTTCAAAGTCTAGATCTACTTGAACACCGCCAGCAATTGGAGTGAGATCCATTGAGGGGCGTATTAAATCAGCAGCTCCCAAAGAATTGAGAGCCAGAAAAAGGGTCAGTATAGTGTATAGTAAATTCCGCATGAATTACCTGCTTTCGATGTGGTAGCGTTTAACCCCCTCACGCGTAGCAGCATAGATTATATCACCATCTACATGTGTGCGATACGTATAACCAGCTTCGATGGGCTGGTCAACCTTGGGATTTTCCGGGTCGCTTACATCAACCAGAAAAATTCCGTTTTCCCCACAACTTAAAACTGCAATATCATTCCAAACGCTGATCTGTTTCACCCAACCACCAACTTCAATATCAGCTAAATGGGTAAGGCCACTCAGCCCTGCACCGATTGAAAATATCCCCATACCTGCCCAATTGTTGGCCGAAAGCACGTAGCTATCATAAAATTTTACTTCCAGGGCTTCTCCTTGAGTGTCCACAATTCCAATCGTATCTAATTCAACCCCATTCAATCGATAGAGCCCTACACCTAATTCATCATGGGAAATAGCCATCAGTGAATCTCTTAGATCAAGGCCGAGATTGATGCCTCCCGTTGATGTCCCAACATTGCTCAACTCCCAGTAATAATAGGAGCCATCATATAGAAAATCCGGTTCTCTAAATTTTCGATTGAAATAATACTGTTTCAAACCATCATTTGATGTCCGGTCGATGACATATAGGGCAACTAAACTGTCATTCAATTTTCGCACTTCGAAATCTTCATTGCTACCAGATCCAAAGAGACCAGATTCAGATGTTTCTATCCAGATGGGGTGATCCGTGTACACGGAATCAAAGCCACCCATGTCTGGGGCAAGTTTTTTGTAAAAGCCTTGTGCCCTGTCAAAAGTAAACATGAGACGAGTTTCCGGCTCAACAATCATCCTTAAGGCAGGATTTCCACTAAATTTATGTTCAAATGTTTTTTCCATGGACCCATCGGCTGATTCCCGCCAGATTTGATTGCCAATTTGAGAGGCAGCCACAAAAACACTTCCTTCTTCCACAAAAACATCCCGGGCATATGCGCCTGTTTCAAGCACATCAATCAGATAAACATCGCTAACAAAATTTGAGTCAATGGGATCAGGCTTTATACAAGACGACAGGAGCAAGGTCAGGTATATCAAAGATGCTGATGGAATTATTCTTTTCATGGGCTTAACGTAACTCATAGTTATTAAAAATTAAAAGTACATGTCTATAACGGATTTGAATCCAAAACGGACACCAATCCAGTATCTTGAGAAAGATTTCAGGTCAGCAACTGCGGCATCGCTTGAGTCGACACGACGCTCACGATAGCCCGCAAAGGGTTCCACAATAAAGGGTCCACTGAGATTCGGCAAAGCTGTAAATTCTATGCGCACTTCATCTTGATAACGGCCTGCATGAAGCAGATCATCATACTGTTCACTGTAATAGCCGCGTTGTTCATAGCGTGTGGCGAGGCGAAGGCGATGTTTCCCGGGTAAATGGTAGGTAAGCGTGGGTCGAATGTGGAAGTATTTGTAGGAACGATCTTTGTCATCGTAGTTGTTATCATTTTCAGCCAGACCGTATTGAAGCTCCATGCTGAAGGAGAATGAATCAAATTGGCCCAGATTAACCCTTAGATCACCTTCCATCATTATCAGGTCATAATGTGAAAACGGTGCCTGGTAAATTTCATTGCGCAGGGCCAGGTTGTATTCAATGGTATTCTTTTTACTCAAACGATGCTGTAAGCCCAGCCAGATTCGATCGGTCCCGAAATTGCATACTTCACGGCTATACTGGAGTGATCTCATATCCCGGTACAGATAATTTCTTAAATAGTAGTCGGGCAAGATCCAGTATCCCAAATCCAGATAGCGATAATTTCCAAGGGACTGTCGGATATTGATGGAGTAACTCTGGTAACTTCGCTCAGGAATATCATGATAGTAATGATGCGTAAGCTGAGCATTGAATCTGGTTTTACGATTCCCAAATAAGCGAGGTGCATAGTTCAATTTTCCACTGAATGAAAGCACATTGCTGGAGGAGTAAGCAATGCCATTAAGATATTCTGAATCCTCTGCTGCTTTTTGAATTTCTAGTTCTGAAAGATTTAGGGGGTTGCTCTGATAATTGGGTTCAACGCCAAGTTCATAGAAAACTGGAGCCGCAAGCCTCTGAAATATACTTTGTGAGAATAACTGCCCGAAGAGGAGTGCTATGATAAGTAAACGTCGCACTAGTCTCCCATAATCTGATTTAATTTGATATAGACCTGACGGTCCTCGTCCATAATTCTAAGTTTGATTTCGTGCATACCCTTACCCAGTTTCACATCACAACTACGCCACTTGCCAGGAACAATCTCATTTTGACCATCTACTGTTGTGACCTCAGAGCGATCCGATGTAAAATAGTAAGTCCCTACAACCTTGCCATTATCCAGAACCTGAATTCGATATTCTTCCTCACGTCCCATTTGGGGACTGAAGCCCAGTCGGCTGGTGATCTCCAGACTGACAGGACCTTCCAGGTTTACAAAAAGTGGATGATCCTTGCTCATGGCATAATAGCTGAGGTGCTTGCTATTGGATATGAGCTTGATTGTCGATTCTTGAGAAAGTGCATCGACTCGTTTCTTCTTCCCCTTCGGTGCATTACTGTCTTCAAGAACACGAATCATAATTCGCTCACCGCGTTTTTTAGGTCGAATGGACACTTCGTTCACACCGGCGGGAACACTGATATAGTCCAGGGCCGATTTGCTAAAGTAGTGGTTGGGATGCTGAGGTGATTTGACACCTTTGCTGTATTTCTGCTGGTGGTTCACCTGGAGTGGTTGGTTCCCATTGAGCTGAACTTCGAAACCAAATGATTTAGATTTACCCCTTGTACTATTGAGAACGGCGCGGGAATAGATTTTTATCCGTTGGGGACCTTTGACTTTATATACCAGGGACTGGCCGTCAAGTGTGTAGTAAGAACTGCGGTTTCCAGATACGATCAGTATATCGCGTTGTTCTTTTGCATCTTGTGGTTTAATCACACCAGCCGAAACACTTCCAAAAATCAATAGAGATAAAAGAATTTTTATATATGCTACCTTATTGCTCACACTCACTCCTCTGTGAAATGCTGAGAGAATTTTCATTTTTACATCGAACAGGACGAAGTATACGAAAAGGGCTTTTTGGTCGATCAACCATAATTGTGTTCCTATTCATAACGCCTATCACCGACCTTCGACCTTCCAACTTTTGACCTTTGACTCAAACATAAGAATCCGGTTCGTATTTTTCTAAATGATGTTTAATTTTGCGTTTGCTGTTCAAGCCCACTGTAATCACCATGCCTAGCAACAGCACTAATGCCAGAGCGGTAGTCCAGGGGTTGTATCTTTCGCTGGCATAGAAGGAACCGACACCCACTTCTGGTGTAGGCGTGGCTGCATAGGGATAATCAAATTGGGCAAACATTGTCCGAATGTTGAGCACATGAATTACAGGTACACCCTCACGACCAAATTTGGCCATGACTCCGCCATTGCGCATGGATTCAAACTGCATCCGTTCTGTTAAACCAGGAGGAATCAGTCGAGCGTATGCAGCGTCACCAAGAACAGCAGCACCGCCACCCACATTGACAAATGCTTTATACTCATCAATTGGGCCTTGAACAGCAAATAGATCCATTCGACGTTTTACTGCATCTGCAAGATCTTCACTGTTAATGAAATCAACCTCATTTCTGGCAATGGTCTCCTGGATTAGCTCACGACCTTTAGGACTCAAACGTCTTCCGATATCAGAACCTCCACCCATACTTGCAGCACTTGATTTGAACGAAATAATTGATGTATCATAGAGGACTTTTTCCATATCCAACCAGGTAAAGTTTTCAATATTGGCGCCCCACTGAGAGGCACCTACAGAAGCCAGGATATGTGGTACCACACCCATCTCCTCCAAAGCGCAGACAACTGCTAAATTTCCACCTGGCATGGAGCCAGTGAGCGTCACAGCAACCTTATCCCCTGCTGAGACCCCTGCCCGGGTGAGGAAATCCACCATCATGGCAGCTACATTTGGGTCGAGAACTGATATTTTAGCATCCAGATCACCCTCATCGGTTGTGATATAGGTAAACTGATGACCGATTAAGCCTGTTTCATTGGGATCATTGATATCATCCATAAAGACGGCGACTTTACCTCGGCTATCCTTTAATATTTGCATGGCATTGGCCATACGTTGGGCTGCAGCAATTTTGATATCATAAGCTGCTTGCCGAGTCTCTACTGTGAGGGAACTGGCGGTATAGAAAACGACCAGGGAGATAATAGCCATGGCTACCAAAACTTCCACCCGTTGAATGGCTGGCCTAAACATGAATGACTCCACCACTGATAAGCATCACAGCCAGCTGTACGATACTGGCTGTGATAAGAATGACACTCAAGGTTCTCACCACACCCTGACGATCCATCCAGGATGCGATCAATCCAGGAATGATGTAACCAATGGTATAAAAATCCCAGCCCAAAGCCTGAAATTCTACAGCCAGATAATTTCTGGAGATATAGCCAAAGAAAAATCCCAGAAGCAGGGAAAGCACCAGCCTACGTTTGCCATAGATCAGGAGGAATTTTGATAGACCCTGGACGATAAGGAAAACGAGAATGGAAATGGTAAAGGTGGCAATAACCCGGAGTGGATCATGGAGATACATGGCGATATAGCCAGGCACAATGATACCACCGGCTGTTACCCCTAGCCATTCTGTTAACCAGAGACTGAGAATAATGCCTAGACCTATGGCAATTTCAATCATTTATGGACCCGATATTTTTTAAGTTCATCAAGTATCTGAAAACCACTGCCTACAATATTACCAATTCCAAAAATCAGGGTATTGCTTTTTTGCGAGAGCAGTTTTTTAACGAATACAGCAGCACTCTCATTTTCTGAGAACTGCTCTACGACGCCCTTAATCTTTGAAAAGTACGGTTTCTCAAATCGCTCCATCTTATCACCACGGACAAAAAGGGAATCAGCCTGGATATCTTTGAGGATTAACTCTAATAATTGGGAAGTCCGACTCACTCGATCTGAGCGCGTGTTCAAAAAGGCACAGGTAAACTCATGATCCAGGCTTGGATGCTCCTTGATCATGTTCCAAATGGTTTTGGTTGACTGTGGATCATTGGCAGCAAAGGCATTCACCAATGAGTAGTGACGACCATCCAGTTCAAGATCCCAGATTCGTAGCGCGCCAGGGTCAGGTTGCGCCTTACGCATGCCTTCCAGGGCCTGGTCTCTTGGAATACCAAGGGATTCACAGACGGCCAGGGAGAGGGCCACGTTTTCAGGGTGTTCGATGTGGTTAAAACCCATCATATCCTCGTGGCTGACACCCCGATCTGTAACCGCCTTCACTTCTGTCCCTCGTTTGGCGGCTACTTCTTTGAATACATCAAGTTTGTCCTGCTCCGCAGTAAAGAGTGTGCCCTTAAAGGGGATGGTGTTGGATAAGGACATGGCGATATCACGGAGACGATGTCCCATTTCCTCGATATGGTCCAGACGGGCATTGGTAATCACACTATGGGTTGATTTCACCATATACTGTTCCGTGATCCACTGGTACTGGGGTTGAACTGCCATACACTCCAGAACAATGGCCCGGGGTTTAAACTTTGAGAAGTACCGTAAGAATCTGACTTGCTCCCCAATACTGGGTTTCTGCAGGCGATGAATTTTGCGGTCTTTCCCTTCCAAATCCAGGATGCGGGGATCTGAGCCAGTGGTCTTGCCCAGGACGGAAAAACCTGCTTCTCGAAGACCTGCGCTAATGAGTCGAGTTACACTGGATTTCCCACGTGTTCCATTGACATGAATTCGGATAGGGATGCGTTTTAGGGCGCGGAGGTGAACCCACCACTCTCCAGTGAGTGCGGCAATCACTGTTAAAATCATGATAAATAAAGAAAATACAACTACATCCATAAATACAATCTAGACCCTGAGCCCCTTCCAACTCCTCCCAATTTCGAGGACAAAATATAGTTTTCACACAATGTATAGTAAGATTGAAAAGGGGGTTTTTTCAGAAGACATAAAAATGTCATTTATGGGGCTGGTCGAAGGTCGGAAGGTCTGTTGGTTGAAAGTCGAAGCTCTAAGGGGCGATACCAGGCAACCGGTCCCTGAGCTCGTTGAAGGGCGAGGTTGATCCTTTGATTCTCTTTGTGAATTGAACACTTCGACGAGCTCAGGGTCTGGGGACTCTGGCACGGTCGAATTTTACCTCAAAATACTATGTCGCTGCACCTGAGTTGCCCTGTATGTCAAAAACATCAAGGATGGCATGTTGTGAGTCAAACATATTGAAGCAGAGTCACCCCCACTCACATTGGAAAGACTAAAAATACAGGTCTCTTCTTGTTTAGCGAGGACATCATCATTTATGAACATATCAAACGACTGCTATTCAGCACTCCCGCCAGGAAAAGTAATTTCGCGGTGGCATGGAACTTGCTCGAATAATGGGGTCGGAATCTGGCAATGCAAGAGTATCCATCAACTGATACTTCTTGGGGGGAAATTGCACATTTAGGCAATGTTCTAAAATCTATTCTCACTCGCTAGTTTAAAATCCCCTGTCTGCCATTCCTCAGAGTGTAAGGTAAAATAGTCCCTTAGAAGGAGGTCTTGAATTGCAAGTCCAATTGAAAAAGGTCGTTGGCGTCAGGCAGATTGTTGACAGTTTTATAGGTTCCCTCATCCTTGTTATGGTCTTAGGAGGTTGCGAGCAACCACTATTCAACGAAACAGCAAAGAAACCTACAGTCCTCGAATTCTCCAAGGAATCAATGAGTCTAGACTTAACCCTCGCTCCTCTTGACTCTTCACTAATGGACGGCTACGAATTGAATGTCCATTATGGTCCAGATGCTAAGCAAACATTGGATTTTTGGGTTTCCGATCCGGATATAATTACTCCCTTGGTTATTTATATCCATGGGGGTGGATTTGTAGCTGGTAGAAAGGAAAGCATAGATCCGGATGAGAGGGAGGCTCTTTTAGCAGCAGGTATCTCTGTTGCCAGCATCAACTACCGGTTCATCACTGGCAACTCATTCCCTACACCTATGTTGGATGCAGCCAGGGCGATTCAATTTCTGAGAGAAAAAGGAGCGAGATGGAGGATTGACACAGAGAGAGTTGCCGCAATGGGAGGATCAGCTGGGGGATGTATTGCTATGTGGATCGGCTTCCACGATGACATGGCAAACCCAGAGCACCCAAATCTTGCGAGGCGAGAATCAACTCGTTTGCAGGCGATAGCTCAAATTAGAGGACAATCCTCGCTGGACCCACTCTGGATGCAAATGTGGATACCTGGAGGCAATACGCACCTTCACGAAAACCTGCCCCTTGGTTTCGGAGTAGAAAATTACGCAGACCTATCCAGAAGGAGTGTCCGAAAAAAGATTATTAATATGTCGCCAATCAATCATGTGAGCCAGGATGATCCTCCGGTTTATATGAAGTACACCCAGCCAAACGAAAGGCTGCCAGGAAATGCTGTACCTTCAGTTGGAATTCATCATCCAACTTTTGGCGTTCGATTAAAACGGATGTTAGATCTGGCAAATGTAGAAGCGATCCTGGTCATCCAAGACGAAGTGATCGGTTCAGATTCATATGGTTCGAAGGTGGAATTTCTAATACAGAAACTACTGCCTTGAGATATAATTTATTAGGGCACCTGGTTAGTCGATGACCGACCCCTGAGCTCGTCGAAGGGCGCGGTCGAATTTTACCTCAAGATACTCAATCGCTGTACTTCTATCGCAGCGGGGGTCATAAGACGGACTAAATAGATTCCACTGGGTAATTCAGAGCCATTGGCACTGGTGCCCTTCCAGTGGATTTGGTGGCTCCCCTGTGCATAGTCACTAGCCACCAGCGTTGTGATGAATTTGCCCTGTATGTCAAAAACATCAAGGATGGCATGACTTGAGTCAAACATATTGAAGCTAATCATGGTTCCGGCGTTGAATGGATTGGGATAAACCTTGATCACTTGAAGGGTTTGAGGATGGTATTCATCGTTTACGGAGACCCAGGGGTCAGAAATATGACTCCCCGGTGTCCCAGGGCTCCCATTAGCTGGAGAATCCGTTCCCAGCCCGGTTATGGTCCATTCCTCCGATGAATAGCTGGCACCACCACTCAAAATATCAGGCATCCTCTGAGCGAAACTATTCTCATACCAGGGCGTGCTTACACCAGCCAAGCCATATGCATCAATATACTGTCCAGTGGCTGAGTGGAGCTCATAGACATCGTTGCCATTCCCATTAACGGCGCTTGATGCTTGATTAGCAGCATCATAGCCAGCGCTCGCCATGCCTGCAGCTGAATTCGCTATGGCCCAGGATGTATGTGCCTCCAAAATCGTACCAGTTGGAATCTGCAAGACCGATGATGGAGCTGCGCCATTACTACCTCGCCAAATCTGGAAAGCCCCGATGGCAATGGATTCATCAGTGACATTGCTAATCTCTAGAAATTTTGGTTGACCACCACTACGGTTACCATCCATAACTTCGCTGATAATCAAACCAGGTATGGCTGACACCTGATCATTGGGGAGGATGGATAAAACAAAACTGTCATTGCCCCCTATTGAAGCAGAGTCACCGCCAGTCACATTGGAAATGCTGAAAATAAAGGTTTCTTCCTGCTCTACCAGGGCATCATCATTGTAAGTCGTCAAAGTAATTCGGACAAGATCGCTTAAAAAATAAGAGACACTTTCCG
>JABMOS010000070.1 GCA_013203185.1 Fidelibacterota bacterium
ACATGATGAATGGGTTCTACCGGAAAATTTATCCAGGTGAACTCCATAAATTTACTTAAAATTCTCCATCCATTACGGCGCAAGATAGACTAGCAATTTTTACCTGTCAACCACCAATTTGTTAGGATTCTGTTATACTCTAGTAGAATGATGTACCTACACAACTATTAGGGGTTATCATGTACATGAACCCAATATGTTGTATATCTAGAGCTTAGAGAGATTAGCTCTAGTAGCCTGAGAAGTTCAAATTGACTTATACTGGTTGAAGGTGAAAATAAATTAATATTCACAGCCTAAAAATAAATTGGAGTGCCTGGGATTTTGCTTATCCCAATTGATTTAAGGTAAGACAGGTCGAACAGTTTGAAGTGAGATTGATCAAGGGGATTAAATGTTTGCATTCTCCTCCTCTACATTGCTTATTTGAGCACTATATAATGACTATAAGGTATATACCCATATGAATAAACTTACATCAGAATTATTACTACCAGCAGGTAATTTCGATAAATTGAAATATGCCTTCGCCTATGGTGCAGACGCAGTGTACGCTGGGGTGCCACGCTACTCCTTGCGCACACGGGAAAACGAATTTAGAAAAGAGTCTCTGCTTGACGGAATAGCTTATACCCATGATTTAGGCAAAAAGCTTTATCTCACCATGAACATCTATGCCCATAACACAAAGATTAAAGGCTTTATGGATGAGATGGAACGCATGCTCAAATATGAACCAGATGCCATGATCATGGCCGATCCTGGTCTCATTCATCTAGCCCGCAAAGAATTTCCTCAATTGGATATTCATCTTTCTACACAGGCCAACTGTACCAATTGGGCCAGTGCTGATTTCTGGAGAGATCAAGGTGTCACTAGAATTATTCTTTCCCGAGAGCTGAGCTTGAAAGAAATTGCTGAAATCCATGCCAAGGTTCCAGATGTGGAACTGGAAGCCTTCGTCCACGGCGCCATCTGTATTGCCTATTCAGGGCGATGCCTGATTACCAACTATATGAATAATATGGATGCCAATCAAGGAACTTGCACCAACTCCTGTCGTTGGGGCTATAATTTTGGACAGAAATCACCCAGCCTATTGGAGATGGAAAGCCAGGACATTATTCAAATAAATGCTCCCTACACGCCTCCAGAAGATGGATATTTTCTAGAAGAGCCCAAACGCCCCGGGCAATATTTTGATATGAAAGAAGATGAGCATGGCACCTACATGATGAACGCCAAAGACCTTTGCTCCATTGAACTCCTCCAACAAATGCGCGATGCTGGAATTGTTAGCTACAAAATTGAAGGACGCACCAAATCGGTCTATTATGCAGCCATGACAGCTCGTTCCTATCGCAAGGCCATTGATGATATGGAGGCAGACCGTCCCTTTGACACGAAAAACCTTGAAGACTTGATTGGTATCGCTCATCGTGGATATATTTCAGGATTTTATACCAAGGATCCTCAGGAATATGGGCAGAATTATGTGGATCCATCATCCCAAGATTTTACACACCAGAATGCTGGCATGGTCACATCCTGGGATCAGTCAGCCCAACTACTTGAATTTGAAATTAAGAATCAGATCAGGGTGGGCGAGACCCTTGAGATAATTTCTCCAGATAAAACGGTGGTGATTGTGGTGGAGGAATTGTTTAACGCCAAAAAACGTCCCGTCGAGGTTGTTCATGGCGGTACCGGTCTAGGCTATATACCTTTTGATCATGATCCAGGTGATTTCACAGTGATGCGAAAAATCTTGTCAGAAGCCCGCGGATGAGGTTACCCAGCCTTTTACTCCAATTATTTTTTCACAACGAATCCTACGAAAAGAACGAATTGATTAAAAGCATTCGTTAGCTTCGTTTCCCTCGTTGTAAAAACAATTTGAATATTCAGTTATGCGGAAAATTTTGGCCGAAGCTAGGAGACAGGAGCATCCTCGCAAAAGGGGAACTCTACAGCCAGAACCGTGACCAACTAATTATTGTTTGGATTTACTGCCTTTACAAATTAATCTCACCCCGCCATATGGGTTTGACAACTGCGAAAAATGCTGCCGAAAAACGCCTTCCGATCAGGGAGGTTAACCCCGTTGAATTACTCGGCGCCAATGACACCAACCTCAAATTAATTGAAAATCATCTGGAAGTTGCGCTGTACGTTCGGGGAGATGAGCTCATCGTCAGGGGAGATGAATCCAAGCTGGCCCTGGTTGAAAATATAGTTGGTGAAATGATTGCCGTCTTGAATCGTAAAAAATTTCTAGATAAAGACGATGTACTCACCATCATTCGTCTGAGCCAGTCAGGTAAATCCATCCTTGGCGAATCTGGTCTTGATTCTGTGGTCCTCTTCACTCGCTCTGAAGTGATCAAGCCACGAACACCTGGTCAGGAAAGATATTTCGCTGCAGCCACTTCAAATGATATGGTATTTGGATTGGGACCAGCTGGTACCGGTAAAACATATATGGCAGTGGCTTTTGCCGTTTCCGCCCTCAAAAACAGAGAAGTTAAAAAGATTATCCTCACCCGTCCAGCTGTTGAAGCAGGTGAGCGTTTGGGCTTTTTACCCGGGGATTTGCGTGAAAAGGTTGATCCCTATCTAGCCCCCTTGTACGATGCCCTTTATGATATGATGCCCCATGACAAAGTGCGCATCCTCATGGATCAGAAAACCATTGAGATTGTTCCACTTGCATATATGCGTGGAAGAACACTAGATCATGCATTTATTATTCTGGATGAAGCACAAAATACCACACCCATGCAAATGAAAATGTTTCTAACGCGAATGGGTGTAAATTCTAAAATTATTATTACTGGTGATCCCACTCAGATTGACCTTCCGAAACATGAGGAATCTGGTTTACTCCAAGCCGTAAGA
>JABMOS010000071.1 GCA_013203185.1 Fidelibacterota bacterium
AAATAACTTTAAATACAATTTTTGCCATGAATGAATTAGTGCAGTAGCAATTGGCTATTTCAAGACTGGCGGGTTTACGCTTTCACTTCTTTTGTTTCTTTGGTTTTGCCTTAATTTTCGCGCTATGGCAAATACACAAAAACTCAAAGCCGGTTTAATCGGCGCAGGCCACATCGGCCGCTTTCACACGAGACATCTCAGCCAACATGTTGACTGGGACTGTCAGGGTATTTTTGACACTGATAAGGACAGGGCAGCATTGGTCGCCACAGAATTTGGGGTTCCAGTAGTTGACGATTATCACAAACTCATCGATTTATGTGATGCTCTGTTTATCACCTGTCCTACAAAATTTCACTTCTCCTATGCCAAGTCCGCCCTGGAGGCAGGGAAGCATGTTTTTATTGAAAAGCCAATATCTACAACGCTTGAAGAAGCTGAAGAATTGGTTACTCTTGCCGGAAAACGGGGCTTGAACATTCAAGTTGGACATGTAGAACGCTTTAACCCGGCGCTGGCAGCTTTGGATGGCGTACTTCTGGAGCCACGCTTCATTGAGGCACACCGACTCGTGAGTTTTGTCCCTCGGGGGATTGATAACCCTGTGGTTCATGAAAACATGATCCATGATATCGATATCATTCTATCCCTGGTAAAAAGCCCTGTCACTGAGATTCAGGCCAATGGTCTGGCAGTCATATCAAAGTTGGCCGATATTGCCAATGCGCGACTCACCTTTGAAAATGGCTGTGTTGCCAATGTCACCGCCAGCCGGATTTCCCTGAATCCCATGCGCAAAATGCGGATTTTTCAGCATGAGCACTATATCACCATTGATTTCCAGAAGGGCTCCACAGAGATGTATGCCCTGAAAAACCAGGGTTCAGACCTGTCGGGAGATCGGGTGATTCCCCTGGAAGGTTCTGACAAAGCCATTGTGTATACCAATCGTGAGTTACCCCAGTTGGATGCCATGTTTGCTGAACAAGCCGCTTTTGCCAGGTCGATCCGACTAAAACAGACGCCTGTTGTGAGTGGTCATGATGGCATGGAGGCCTTGCGTATCGCTGATTTAATAAATCAACAACTTTTGGTTCAAGTATAGCACTCCCAGCTAAAAACTTTCTCATTGTCGCTGGAGAGATCTCTGGGGACCATCATGCTGCTCCGCTAATGGCAGCCCTAAAAGCCCATAACGCCAACCACGTCTTTTGGGGGCTGGGTGGTGATTTAATGGAGGCAGAGGGTCTTGAGGCCCTCTATCATGCCAGAGACTTATCGGTTACTGGCTTTATTGAAGTGATCAAACACCTCTCTTTTTTTAAACAGGTAATGGCTGATGTGTTGGCTCAGTGTGAAATCCGGAAACCTGATGCGGCCATACTCTTGGACTATCCCGGTTTCAATATACGGCTGGGGATGAAACTCAAAGCCCTGGGTATTCCCGTATACTATTATATTTCCCCACAGGTTTGGGCCTGGAAAAAGGGTCGCGTCAAGACCATGCGCAAATTTATCAGGCGCATCTTTGTCATTTTTCCTTTTGAAGAATCTTTTTATAAGGACCAGGGCATTCCTGTCACTTTTGCTGGACATCCCGTGGTGGAAAAGGACTTTAAACTCCCAGAGCGAGCAACTTTTTTTAAATCACATGGTTTTAATGAGGCCAAGCCATTAATAGCCCTGCTGCCGGGCAGTCGGCGCAACGAGATGGAAAAACACATCAAACCCATGCTGGACGCTATCATGCTGCTTGTGGACCAAAATCCAGGGCTGCAGTTTGCCATGGCTGGACTATCATCCCTTTCAAAGGCCTACTATGAGCCCTTTTCCGAAATCGAGAATATTAAACTCATCTATGATGATCCCTATCCCTTGATGGCCCATTCTGATGTGGCTATAGTGGCTTCTGGTACTGCGACCCTGGAAACAGCATATCTTGGTACCCCTCTGGTGGTTATCTATAAAATGGCACCTGCTTCATACCTCATTGGTAGACTCCTCATAGATATTGAACATATCGCCATGCCCAACTTGATCCTTGGGGATAGGGCTGTGCCTGAACTGATACAGGGTGAGGCTACAGGTCCAATCATTGCCTCAGAAGTGGAAAGCTTACTTACAGACTCATTGGCCAGAGAAACCATGCTGACCAAGCTTGGCAAACTTAAGGAGTTGCTGGGTCAACCGGGGTGTGCAGAGATTATTGCGGCATCAATTGAAAAGGATTTGGAATAGAGCATGGGCCTAGATCGAAAAAACCAGGTTCGCATTTCACGGATTGCCCGTCGGATCGGTGGAAACGTGGTAAATCTCATTGGAAAAACCCTGAGATTGGAAGTCCGCGGCTGGACCCGAATTCAACACCTCGCAAAGAATGGGTCTCCCCTGGTCTTTCAATTCTGGCATGGTGACATGTTTATTGCCTGGTATTTAACCTCACCTCTAAAACCAGCAGCCATCGTGAGTCAAGCTCGTGATGGCGATATTGCCAGCGCCGTGCTGGAAGGCTTGAACTATGTAACCTTTAGAGGGTCAAGCACAAGAGGTGGGCGAAGAGCCTATCAGGGTATGATTCGATATTTGCGCAAACAGGATATCAAAATTTCTGCCTTTGCATCTGACGGCCCCCAGGGTCCTCGCCGAGAAATGAAACCTGGAACTTATGTTGCGGCTCAGCATCTTGATGGATACATCATTCCAACAGCCACGGTTTCAAAATGGGCACTTCGCGCAAGGGGTTGGGACAAGTTTGCCATCCCCCTTCCATTTTCAAAAGCGATTGCCAGTTTTGGTGATCCCATTAAAGTGGATCCAAAACTTCGTGGAAAGGATCTTGATGAAGCGCTCAGGTCCGCCAGCCAGCTCTGCAAAAAACACCAGGAAGACCTGGACAATTCTTTTAATTGGTATTGATGAAACTCTCTAATTACCTACATAAGGCCCCCTGGTTTTTACCTGTTAGAATTGTGTTATCGATAATATATGGCGTTCTCATTTGGATTAGAAACCGTGCTTATGATTTGGGTCTATTTAAAACTTACCGAGTTAAAACTCCCGTCATTTCAGTGGGCAATCTTTCTACAGGAGGTAGCGGAAAAACCATCCTGGTTCAAGCCCTGATCCAGCACTTTTTGAGCATGAATAAAAAGCCAGCTGTTTTGTCCCGCGGCTACGGAAGATCATCCAAAGGTCTTGTGGTTGTGGCTGATGGAAATGGCTTTGTTGGGACCTTGACTGACTCAGGTGATGAGCCCTTTTTGATCACTGAGAATTACGATGACATCCCTGTCGTTGTCTCTGAAAATCGAGTTGATGGAGCACGATATATTGAAAATACTTTTGACCCAGATGTCATTATTCTGGATGATGGATTTCAACATCGCAGGCTCCATCGAGACCTTGATATTTTGATTGTTGATTTCCAATATTCTCCAAAACCCCATCTCCTTCCCTGGGGATATTTGAGAGAAAATGTCCAAAATATTTCCCGTGCGGACCTGGTGGTTTATAGTAAAAGTGGCCTTCAAAAGGATCCTGTAAATAACCTTGTTTTTGACATAAATAATTACGTCCAAAACCACCACAAAAAAAGAATTGACCTCTCCCGACTAAAGGGCACTTTTGGACTCTTCGCAGGTCTGGGAAATCCCTGCCATTTCTTTGAACAGATGGAAGCGTGTCATCGCTCTGCCCAGGTTAAAATCTCGTTCCCAGACCATGCCATTTATACCAGTTCACAGCTGGATGAAATCAAGGACAATTTCTGTGATTACTGGATTACCACCCAAAAGGATTTCATTAAGCTCGACCCTGCTTTTTGTGAGAAGTTCAATATCTGCTATATTGGTGTAAAAACACATCTTCCCACCCCTCTTCTAACCCACTTAAAGCAACACTTTAACTAATAATCGCCTATTCAATAATGATGTTTATGTGCCAAATTATTACTGTTAGCGTGACATTATTCTGTCAAATTGAAGCATTTTTCTTTATTAGGTGGCATTATGATCATTTTTGCTATAATCGCCTGGTTATGTTTACCTTGGTGTGATGGATGAAAAAAACCCTTATAAAAGTGTGTTGTATTAGCACTTTAACTGAGGCAATAATTGCCCTTGAGGCAGGGGCAGATCTGCTTGGGTTGGTCTCGGAAATGCCCAGTGGCCCTGGTGTTATTTCTCTTGAGAATATTGCTAAAATAACCAGTGCGCTTCCACCTGGAACCAAGACCGTTTTACTAACCAGCAGACTCACATCTCAAGGCATACAAGACCAGCACAAACTCGCCAACACCTGGGGCATACAGATCGTTGATGCCCTGCCCATAGGCGAGTTAAAAACCTTACGAAAAGCACTCCCAAAAATACGCCTGTTTCAAGTCGTCCATGTCCACGATAAATCATCCATCACTGAAGCTCTGGGTTATGAACATTTTGTCGACTTTATCCTCTTGGATTCCGGTAATCCGCATGCCGCCTTGAAGACACTGGGTGGTACTGGTGAGACTCATGACTGGACCTACAGTCGCGAGATTTGCCTACGGAGCAACCTTCCAGTTTTTCTGGCTGGTGGATTAAATCCCAACAATATTTCTGAAGCAAATAATACAGTTCGCCCCCATGGTTTTGACCTGTGCAGTGGTGTGCGTACTGGTGGATATTTGGACCCAGAGAAGCTGGCAAAATTCATGGCGTTGGTTCATGTCCCCACGGGATAAAAAAATGAAGTATGCTGAACTTGAAGAGATTTTGCTCGGGTTCAGTGACTCAACGCTAAGCTTCCCCTTTGATGAAAAAACCGCTGTTTTTAAGGTGGCAAAAAAAATGTTTGCTCTGGTTGGTCTGGAGTGGGATCCCCTGGGAATTAACCTAAAATGCGACCCTGACGATGCCCAGATTTTAAGGTCTCAATTTGATGCAATTATCCCTGGCTATCACATGAGCAAGGATCATTGGAACACGGTTATTCTAGACGGAAGTCTTGAGCCTGATCTCGTGAAAAAACTTATTGAGGATTCATATATTCTGGTTGTAAAAAGCATGAGTAAAAAAGAACAAATACGCCTCGGGGTTATCTAGTTTTTGTCTTGAAGCATTAAGCCCTCACGCTTCTTTTTGCTCCTCACCTTGTTCATGTTTTTCTGGTTGTTGTTCACCATTACCTGCTGTCTAGAAATTGCCAATTTTTTCGGTCTTGCTTCACCAGAACCCTGGTGCTCCAGATGTTTGCCCTTGTCATTTACTGTCTCCATAATATTACATTCTACAAAAACTCGTCAGATATACCTAACACAAGGCTTTAGTTGCCCCGATATATAACCACTCCTATCATATTATATATTAACCACTTAAATGCCCTAATATCTACTGGCACGGACTTTGACATATATAAAGGAAGTTATGAAAAGAATATTTAACAAAAGTGTTTTTATTTTCCGCCCTGTAGTGCCAAGCTATCAACATGAAGTTACTGGCTTGTTCTGCAACAGTTCTGATCAAAAATACATCCTCAGTAACGAAACTGGATCCTGAATAATATGACTCCTACACAAGCCATCAATTCATATAGCAACTCGCCCTCTTTGAGCTCGGCGATCAAATTTATCAGCGAGAGAGCTTTTTGCAGATTATCTTTTCTGCTCCTGTTTTTCTTCTTGATGCCCAGCGCAGAAGTATATGCTCAATGTGCTTCAACAGGTAATGCCTCAGATGGATATTTCACTGGAATCAGACAGGTAATATTCAATACAATAAACAATTCAACTATACTCGAAGATAACGACTATTCAGATTTCACCACACTGTCAACCACGATCTCCAGAGACTTCACTTATGACCTAAGCGTCTATGTAAATACAGATGGAAACTACACTGTTAACACCATGGCCTGGATTGATTGGAACCAAGATGGCGACTTTGCTGATGCAGGCGAATCATTTACCCTTGGGACGGCGACCAATGTTGTAAGTGGCTTAACGGGTGCCTCCCCTTACTCAATAACTGTACCCGCAGGAGCAGCGCTGGGTACTACCACCATGCGTATTTCCACGAAATGGAACGCCTATCCAGGAAGTTGTGACAATGGGTTTGATGGTGAAGTTGAGGATTACAGTGTCAATGTTGTTTTGGCTCCAGAAATAAATATTCAAGGAAACGCTGTTAATATAATAGCTGGCGACACAAGCCCTTCGGTTTCAGACGGTACTGATTTTGGAACCGTGTATAATGTCTCTGGATCTAGCGCCCATTCTTTTATAATCTATAATATGGGTGGCGGTGATTTGCTTCTGAGTGGAAATCCCCTGGTTAGTATTTCCGGCACCAATTCAAGTGATTTTACTGTGACAGCCCTGCCTGGGAATACAATTGCAGGCGCAGGTGGGAGCGAGACCTTTATCGTTTCATTTGACCCTTCAGCTCTTGGTCTTCGAAGTGCCACGGTTTCAATAGCCAGCAACGACCTTAATGAGAACCCCTATACTTTTAATGTCCAGGGAACAGGATCTGGTCCCCCAGAAATAGATATTTCAGGAAAAGGTATTTCCATTTTTGATGGGGACACGTCTCCCAGCGTCACAGACGATACCTATTTTGGCAATGTTGATATTGTCACAGGCTTGGTGAATCATACTTTTACTGTTACCAATAGTGGAAGCAGTGCTCTTTCATTAAGCGGTTCTCCGGCAGTGGTTTTATCCGGTACCCATGCTGCTGATTTTTCAATAACAAACCAACCTGCTGTAAGCATCAATTCTGGTGGTGGAACCGATACCTTTGTCATCAGCTTTAATCCCAGCGCTTCAGGCAGCAGAACCGCCACTGTTTCTGTTTCAAATAATGATCCCGACGAAAACCCATACACATTTAACATTCAAGGGACAGGGACGGCCACGCCTGAGATGGATATCACGGGAAATGGCATTTCCATTAGTGACGGAAGCACATCACCTGCTTTAGGCAATGACACAGAATTCGGCAATACAGATATTAACTATGGGTCTGGTATTCATACTTTTTCCATCAACAACTCTGGGTCTGGGGATTTAACCCTAAGCGGTTCACCTCGTGTGACTCTTTTTGGCACCCATGCTTCTGACTTTACTGTTAGCCAACAGCCCGCATCGGCAACTGTGACGGCGCAAGGCGGAACTCAAACTTTTCAGATTACCTTTAACCCTCCTGCTACAGGGTTACGCCAGGCAACAGTTTCCATCACAAATAATGATGGTGATGAAAACCCCTATACTTTTAATATTCAAGGCACTGGAACCATTAACCCGGAAATGGATGTTCAGGGGAATTCGACCTCCATCGCTAGTGGAGATATAACTCCCACGGTGAATGACTCAACTGATTTTGGGGCCTCCGTGGTTGGCGGAAGCTCTCACATAATCACTTACACGATTTACAACACAGGACCTGCCACTTTAAATCTCACTGGCTCCTGGCCATTGATTGCCATTAGCGGTGTACATGCCGGAGACTTCAGTATTCATAGTGCCCCATCCAGTACGATTGCATCAGGAGGAAATACAAGTTTTCAAGTAGCCTTTGACCCCCTGGCATCTGGAACCCGTTCGGCAACCTTGACGATTAGCAATAATGACCTGGACGAGGGAACCTACTCCTTCTCCATACAGGGTACGGCTACATTAGATGGTAGTATTGACTCCGAAATTGAAGTTCAGGGAAACTTGACTTCTATTACCTCTGGAGACAATACGCCCTCTGCCACCGACGGAACCCATTTGGGTGGCGTTTCGGTCACAAGTGGATCCCTTAATCAGACATTCATGATATCCAATTTAGGTACGGACGACCTGGTTTTAGCCAGCACACCCCTGGTAACTATTTCTGGGACCAACGCATCTGACTTTTCAATCACCTTACAGCCCAGTACACCTGTAGCACCTGCTGGAAGTGTTCCTTTTAATGTGTCTTTCAACCCCTCTGCCGGCGGCACCAGAACAGCAATTATCAGCATTGAAAACAATGATGGCAATGAAAACCCCTACACCTTCACAGTATCGGGGTTTGGCCTGACCTATCCAGAGATTGAAGTTCGAGGCAACGATAATATTATTTATAGTGGTGATGCGACGCCATCCCTCTCTGACAGCACAGACTTTGGTGATGTTCATCCTGTTTTGGTAAATGCTTATACTACTTACACAATATATAACACGGGTGATTCAACCCTGACTCTGACAGGCAATCCTCGGGTAGAACTGGGTGGCGCGGCAGTGGGTGAGTTCATAGTTACAAGTATGCCGGCAGCCTCCATACCTGCTGGGGGAAGTTCTGCTTTTATTGTAAAGTTTGATCCAGCCCAGACAGGCGTACGGAATGTGTCTGTTTCCATCGTAAACAATGATGGCAACGAATCACCCTACACCTTCTGGCTGACTGGATACGGCAAGGTGGATGGAACGCCTTTCCCCTGTATTTCAAGGTTCTTCCATATCTGGGGGAACAATGGTGATATTGCCGCCATGGACGCCACGGTGAACCCATACGTCTATAATATTGCTAGTACGGTGGGGTATCATATCAATGGTGTTGGATACAACCTCGAAGATGGAATGCTCTATGCCTTTGAACAGGATGGCGATGTCCCCGGGAACAACATCATCCGAATTGATGGAAATTATACGGTTGAGGTGTTGTCTGTAACCGTTCCCTTTTTATCCTGGAGAGCTGATTTTGATGTCTTGGGGAATTTCTACTTCTGGGATGCAAATGGTACAACTGTAGGCATTTTTGATGCCAGTGCAGGAACCGTTATAACCCAGGCAACCACTGGCGCCTCCTTTACTCCAATCGATATGGCCTACCTGGATGCCGATGGATATTTTTATGGTATCCATGGAACCAACCTTTATCAATACAACCCCAGTACACATGTTGTCTCAACCACGGCTATTACTGGAAGGTTGACTGATGATTATAACAACAGCATCAACAGTCTTTACTATGGTGCAGCCTGGACTGCAGATGATGGCTACCTTTTTACCACCAACAGCCAGAGTGGGAAAATGTATAAAGTTGATCCTTCTGGATTAAGTATCTATGTTGGACAGGGTGAAGCTGACTTGAATAAGTCTGATGGTGCTTCATGTCCTCTGGTCCCTGCACCCCTGCCTTCAACTGGCTCCATCGGTGATTTTGTCTGGGTTGATAATAATTCAAATGGTGTTCAGGATGCTAACGAACCTGGGTTGCCAGGTGTAACCGTTGATCTTTATAGTATTGATAACACCTTGATTGCTTCGACCATCACAGATCAAAATGGGACATATTCTTTTACAAATTTAGACCCCTCTGAATACTACCTCCAATACTCAAACCCACCTTCAGGCTATATGCTAACCAGCCAAGACCAGGGTGGAGATGATGTTAATGATAGTGATCCAAATGCTACAACGGGCAAGACGGCTAATTTCTTTGTGGGTGTTGGCCTTATTGAAGAAGGTCAAGATGCTGGATATAAAGCAACAGGTGTTGGAGATTTTGTTTGGAACGATCTCAATAACAATGGTGACCAAGATTTTGGGGAGCCTGGAATGCCAGGTGTGACGGTCCAGCTTGTTAGCGCCAATAATACAAACAATGTTATCGCCGCGACTTCCACAAATGCTTCCGGGTATTATACCTTCACGTTTGTTGCTGCTGCGAACTATAGAATCAAAGTAAGCAACCTGCCTGGTGGCTATCAATTTGTCAACCAAAACTCTGGTGCAACCGATTTTGTTGACAGCGATGTAAATACAACGACAGGAATCTCTGATCAATTCACCGTATCTACTAATACATATAATAGCTCTGTTGATGCGGGCGTCTACCAGCCATCTGGAAGTTCCCCAGAGATCTCTGTTTCTGGCAAGAACACTGAAATCGTGGATGGAGATACATCTCCCAGCACAAGCGATTCCACAGATTTCGGCTCTGTTGCCGCAGGTGGCAACGTGACCGTAACCTATACTGTGGCAAACACCAGTGGAACCACAAGCCTAACCTTAAATGGCTCGCCTGTTGTTGCTATTTCTGGAACCCATGCTGCAGATTTCACAGTTGGCTCAGCACCAGCTACCACTATTGCAACATCAAGCTCGACAACCTTCACTATAACGTTTACACCAAGTGACAATGGACTCCGTTCAGCCATTGTCTCTATTTCAAACAATGATTCCAATGAAAATCCTTATGATTTCGATATACAGGGAACAGGCCTCGCTCCAGAAATTGTTGTTAGTGGTGGTGATAAAGATATTCTAGATGGTGATACGACACCATCGACCTCAGATCATACTGACATGGGAAGCCATGACATCAATACTGGATCTAGCAGCTCTGTATTTAAGATAAAGAATGCTGGAGGGGCCACGCTTCTCTTAACCGGCAGTTCCCCCTATGTGACCATTAGCGGCACAAATGCGGCAGACTTTTCGCTTTCAGCAAATCCATCTGCTTCCATTGTCGTCGGTGACTCAACCAGCTTTACTGTCCTTTTTAATCCAAGTGCCGTCGGCGTAAGAGTTGCGACCCTCTCTCTTGCAACCAATGATGCAGACGAGAACCCCTTCACTTTTGATATTCAAGGAACCGGGACATCAGTTCCAGAAATTGCGATTCAAGGGAACCTGGTAAATATTGTTGATGGAGATACCAGCCCCTCTACCTCAGACTTTACAGATTTTGGGAGTCGGGATATTTTTGCTGCGGCGCTTTCCCATTCGTTCACTATTCAGAATCCTGGATCTGGCGCTCTCACATTAACAGGTCTACCCCTCATTCAAATATCTGGAGCCAACGCTGGTGACTTTGTTGTATCCCAACAACCCTCTGGCTCAACAGTTTCTGCAGGTGGAACACTCACTTTCCAGGTTGCCTTTAATCCAACAACCACAGGATTAAGACAGGCAACTGTGCTTATCTCAAGTGATGATTCTGATGAGAACCCCTTTAATTATGCTATTCATGGCCTGGGAACATCTACACTTGATGAAGAAATGGAAGTTCTTGGGAATGCCCTGGTGATTGAATCGGGTGACATTTTCCCCATGAGCGGAGACAACACGGATGTGGGTTCAGCTGAAATCTCAGGCGTACCAGCAACTGCAACTTTTGTGATCCGAAATGTTGGGTATGCCGTATTAAGTTTGACTGGACCGCCTCCATATGTGGCCTTCACCGGTACAAACGCCTCTGAGTTCAGCATCTCATCCATACCATCAACATCCATAGCCATCGACAGTGCAACAACCAGCTTTGAAGTTACTTTCACACCTTCTGGCCTTGGAACACGTCAGGCCACCGTATCTATTCAAAATAATGACTCTGATGAGAACCCCTACACCTTCACCATCCAGGGAACCGGTATTTATGATGCAACATCCTTATCTGAAATCAACGTCGAGGGAAACATGCTTGGCATTCCTGACGGTGACACCTCTCCATCTCTTGCAGATGGTACAGATTTTGGCTCTGTAGAGGTTATTGGTGGCATTACTGCTACCCAGGAGTTTGTAATACACAATATCGGAAGTGATGACCTGGTTCTGGGGTCCAGTCCTATTATATCCATTTCTGGGACACACCCTGGAGATTTTGCCATTATTTCCAACCCGGCCACTCTAGTAGCTCCCAACAGCTCGGTGACTTTCACTGTGGAGTTTAATCCTTCTGCTACAGGGCTTCGTGAGGCCACCATTAGTATTGGAAACAGCGACCAGAACGAGAACCCCTACAACTTTGACATTCTTGGGGTTGGCGTCACAACACCAGAAATGACTGTCGCCGGAAATGGCGTGACCATCACTGCCGGTGATACATCACCGGGCCTCTCTGATAGCACTCAGTTTGGAGATGTGGACATAACGACAGGCACTCAGTTGGTGACATATACTATTAGTAATAGTGGTAATGCCAGCCTGACGGTTGGGGCAATTTCCTTCTCTGGAGCACAAGCCTCAGAGTTTTCAGTTACTACCTCCCCCGCTGCAACGGTTAGCACGGGCAGTAGCACAACCTTTGTCGTTCAGTTTGATCCCTCAAGTATTGGCCTTCGCAATGCGACAATGTCAATCGTCAACAATGATCCAGACGTGTCACCCTACGTCTTTGATGTTCAGGGTAATGGTACCAGTCCCTCGGATGGTGTTATTGGTGACAGGGTTTGGCTTGATAATGATGGCGACGGAATTCAAGATGTTGGTGAAGATGCCATGCCTGGAATTACAGTCTCTTTATATGATTCTGGTGATAAACTTCAGGGCTCAACAGTTAGCGCTGCTGACGGCTCCTATTCTTTTGAAGGCCTGCCCTCTGGAAACTACTACCTGGCATTTACTGGTGCTCCCACTGGTTATAGCCTTTCTGCATTAGATCAGGGTGGAGATGATGCCCTTGATAGTGATGCCGACCCGGCAAACAGTGGAAAGACTGCAACCTTCTCTCTAGGCATAAGCTCAGTAGACAATACACGTGACGCAGGTTTCAAGGCTACCGGTGTTGGTGATTTTGTTTGGCTAGATGTAAATCAAGACGGCATCCAGGATGCTGGAGAAGCTGGCGTTCCCGGTATTGATGTGGAAATTAAAATTAATGGTGGTGCCAGTGTAGCAACCACTACCACAGATGCCAACGGGTACTACTCTTTCACCGGACTGGCAGCCAACACCTATAAACTTTACTTTACCAACTTACCTGCAGGTTATGTTTTTTCAACCCAGGATGCTGGCGCTGATGATTCGGTTGATAGTGATATTAATGCCAGTACAGGCGAATCTGCCGCCCTGGCAATCAGTAGTGGTGTCTTTGTTTCCACTCTTGATGCTGGTGTTTATCAACAATCTGCTCCAGAGATTAGCCTCAAGGGAAATAATGTGGACATCACCGATGGCGACAACTCTCCCTCTACTCTAGACGATACAGATTTTGGCTCTGTGAATGCACAGGTTGATACTGTAATCCATACCTTTAAGGTCTTTAATGGCAATGGCGCTACGCTCACCCTGAATGGAACCCCCAGGGTATCCATCTCTGGAACCAATGCTGCTGAGTTTTTTGTAAGTGCACAACCTGCTGCTACCGTGCCATCAAATGATAGCACCAGTTTTGATCTACGTTTTGTCCCGGCAGCCGAGGGTTTGCGATCAGCCAGCGTTAGCATTGCCAATACTGACTCTGATGAAAACCCATTTAACTTTGCTGTTCGAGGGTTTGGTCTTGCTTCAGAAATTCAGGTTAGTGGAAATGCAAATGTCATTGCGCATAGCGACATTACACCGACTGCTTCCGATTTTACAGATTTTGGTTCAGAGGATATTCTCACAGGAAGTCAGCCACAAAGCTTATCTATTCTTAATACTGGAAACGCAAATCTGGTACATTCAAATCCATCGACTAACGTGGAAATAACGGGTGATAAT
>JABMOS010000072.1 GCA_013203185.1 Fidelibacterota bacterium
CTAGAACGCCACGTGAGAGGTGCAACAGCCGGATTTAACACCCCTACTTTTGTTACTGATGCCCCTGGTGGTGGAGGGAAGAGGGATATTCACAGTTATGATTATTACGATGAGATCACGGGCATTTCTGTTTACCGCAGCCCCAGTGTTCAAGATGAAATGGTCTATCTCTATTATGACCCCATTCATCTGTTGCCAAAGGAAGGGCAAAAACTTTGGGAAGATGCTTCGAAGCATGAGGCAATGATCTTAGATGCAATTAAAAAAGCAGGCTATCAAGGTTATGACTCGTAAGAATAGTAATCAAATGTATCCAAAAAACAGGATCAGATGACTTGATCCAGGTTGAGGAATTGGTTTGCCATTTAAATATGTGATTAATAATCGTAGAGACATTGTGCTGGTCAAAGCGACCGGGAAAATTACAGCACATGAAGCACTATCAGAACTTAAGAAATCCATGATTACCAAACGAGGTGAGGGAATCTCAAGATATTTGTTCCATTTCATGGGGAGTAGGTTTTTCTTTAAAAAGGGGGTAGCGATGCAATTTCAGCAACTTCTTCTCTTGATAGGGAAGCTATTAAACACCAAAAGGGTCGCGTTGTTATTCGATGAGATTCCAGTGATCTTTGATTTAGAGTCTTGAGTACCCTTCTTGAATTCAGATGATGTTGAAATTGGAATACTTGTTGAGCAGACAAAAGCGGTTGAGTTTCTAAATCAGATTGACGTAGGAAACTCATTTGGAAAAAGCATTGTTTAGGGAAATCACTCCGGATATACAAGTAAGTATTGCGAATCCACAATACGCTTCAGGTCCATTTAAGCTCATCGAAGATAATCGGAGGCATCGAATTGAATGGCTTCCCTTTGAAAATCCCCGAAAAATGGCTAGAAAACACTAGAAATATTGACAGAATTGTCCCACACCACATGGTTGGCTAGGCAGAAGCATTCGAAAAGTTAACGGAAAAGAATTCTTTAAGGGAGTAACCGGCGATCCAACCCTAAATAAGGGTTCTTACCATTAGTTGGGCTGTGGAAGCGTATATTAATTGTGATTGATATAGCCCTTCTCCACCAGCAGCTCTGCCGTAAGAATTGCTCCACCTGCAGCACCGCGGACCGTGTTGTGCGAGAGGGCCACAAACCGGATATCAAAGAATTTATCTTCAGCCAGACGACCAATGGTTACAGCCATTCCATTGCCATTGTTTACATCCAGATGAACCTGTGGACGATCTTCTTCCTCCATTACCAGAATGGGAGGCATGGGAGCAGATGGTAATTTCAAGGTCTGTGGTTCTCCCTCAAATTCTGACCATATTTTTGAAATCTTTTCCAAAGAAGGCGCCTCATCAACGAAATTCAGATAAACCAGGGCGGTATGCCCATCAACCACAGGTACCCGTGTGCACAGTGCAGACATCTCCATGGAATAATCTGGAATGATTTGATTGTCTTCCAACAATCCCAAAATCTTGGAAGGTTCCCTTTCAGTCTTCTCTTCCTCACCTGGTATGAGGGGGTTGACAGTGATTCTACGCTCTGGTTCTGTCAATCCTCGATATCCAGCACCTGAAAGTGCCTGGAGTGTATTCACTAAAACTTCCTCAACAGGGTAGCCAGCTTCACGGAGTGCATGAATCGCCACAAGATATGATTGAACTGAACAATTTGGCTTCACTGCGACAAACCCACTTGAAGGAAAATTCCTATTCTTTTGCTGGATAGGCAGAATCTCCAGGTGATCACCATTAATTTCAGGAATGATCATGGGTACATCAGGCGTCCACCGATTTGCTGAACTATTGCTGACTACAGGATATCCCTTGGAAGCATATATGAACTCGAAATCTCGGGTAGCCTCCTTATCCCCAAGTTCTGTGGCAGAGAAAAATAATGTCACATTGCTGGGTATGGATTCATAGTCGGTGACATCACGCACCACCATGTTTTTAAACTCAGTTGGCATTGATGATTTCATCAACCAACGATCTCCCACCGCATCTTCATAGGTTTTACCTGCAGAACGCGATGAAGCAGCCAGATCGACTATTTCAAACCAGGGATGATTGGCTAACAGGCGTAAATAATTTTGACCTACGACGCCAGTGGCGCCCAATATCCCTACAGAAATCCTGTTCATGCTTCTGCCCTTTCGAAGAGGACCTGGTGCAACCTCTGTATGGCCCGCTGGGCCTCGCTATCGTGGATGATGAATGAAATATTTCTCCTGGATGAACCCTGGGCAATGGCTTCAACATTGATTTTTTCCTGTCCCAGGACTTGAAACACCAGACCGGCTATCCCTGCCGTATGCTGCATACCTTCTCCCACGACAGCCACCAGAGACAGATCATCCAGGACGAGAACAGAATCAATATATTTTGCCTTGAGTTCCTTGGCAAATTCATCGTCAATACACATTAAAGCCAGATCCGTTTCATCCGGTTTCACAGCAAAGCAGGTGGAGTGCTCGCTAAAAGCCTGGGATACCAGCATGACGCTAATCCCTTTGTCCGCCAGACAAGTGAACAAGCGGGCATTAATGCCCTTCACACCCACCATACCGGCTCCCTGCATGCGGATCAATGAAACATTTGAAACCGACGAGAGCCCCACCGTAATTTGCCCTTTTAAGGCTCGATCTGGTGAAATGCGAGTTCCTGGCAGTTCTGGACGAAAGGTATTTTTGACTACAATTGGGATGCGTTTATACATGGCTGGGATCATAGTAGGTGGGAAAATAACTTTTGCGCCAGCATGAGCCAATTCCATGGCCTCTTCATAGGTTAATTCTGGTATGGGGACTGTTTTATCCACAATCTTGGGGTTGGCCGTGAGAATGCCATCAACATCGGTCCAGATTTCTATTAGATCCACATTCAGGGCTGCCCCAAAAATACTTGCGGAATAATCAGAGCCGCTGCGGCCCAGAGTCGTCGCATTCCCATATTCATTGGCACCTAGAAACCCCGTAATAATCTGTAGACGACTGTGGTTGGATACATACTCTCTGATACGGTCATAAGATTTTTGATAGTGCACATAAGCATTGCCATAATTGCTGTCTGTTATGACAACTTTGCGGGCATCCAGGAGTTCGGCGTCAATTTGTTTGGACTTGAGGTAGGAACTCATAATTCTGACTGATAAGATTTCACCGAAACTGAGAAGAACATCCTTCCACATTTTAAAATCAACACTGGCCCCGGGACAACGTGGGAGGTGTTCCTTCATTTCAGTGCTGAGTTGTTTAAAGGATGTCACCAGTTCCATATCAGTGTCAAGCCCCAGCTCCAACATGATGGCCTCATGTTTATCGAGAACAATCTGCAAGGCAGGGGGTAAAAATCTACCATCACGGACATCATTAGCGATTTTGATGAGGGCATCGGTGACCCCTTTAAGGGCAGAAAGCACAACATAAATCTCGTCACCTGGGTTTTGGGATTTTGCAATGATCTGAGCGACGCCTTGGATGCAGGCTGCATCGGCAACTGACGAGCCCCCAAATTTTAATATTTCCTTCATATTGTTCTCTCAAATTCTGTTTCAGCAGGCCTAATATGAATCTGTGGGGCGATGAGGCAAGGGAGAATCTCTCATTTCAAACACAATTTAGTGACTAGTGGGGTCACTCCTGTGGTTCATCCCTCCCACAAAAAAAGGCAACCCCTGAGAATTGCCTTTTAATCCTGATTCTCAAAGATATCAGCTAATTGTCATTGCCTGGACATGATCTTTTATCATACCGGCCAGCTGCTCCATTTTCTCATCATCCTCTTTAGAAAGAAGAGAGACGAGATTGTCTACCTTCTTTGCAGCCTGAAAAGTGTCCTGGGCAACCAGTAGCAGTGGAACATTTGTCCCCGATGCTCTGGCAAGAATATTTGGAGGAGGAAGGATATTATTGGTGAGAATAATACCAGCTGCATGGGTATCCAGGGCAGCAAGGATCATATCGCTCCTATCGCCACTGGTAATAACAAGCTTTGACGCCTTGTTGAAGCGCTGCATGCGAAGTACAGCATCAGCAGACATGGCACCGACAAATACATCCTTAATAGTATTTTTTAACCCTTTTTCCCCTGCCAAAATCTTGGCAAAGAAAAGATCTGCAAGAAAACGCATGGAGGGTTTAGTCAGTTCCTCAGCATATGGAATTATCCCTAAAACAGGGAGTTCCAAGGCCTCAAAATGCTCGGTATAGACTGTTTTGAAATCTTCAACATCGTGAACCTTGTTGATGATGACACCAGCCAGCTTAACTCCTCCCAGATCGATTGTCTTCCTGAGAGCATAAGCATCATCTACGATTTGATCATTGGTGCCACTCAGAATAACCAGAAGCTCCCCAGCTAAATACTTACAGAGGGAGATGGCATCGAGATGAACTGACAATCCTCGAGTGAGTTCATTTCCACTCTCGATGAGCATAATTTCTTTGCCCTGAGAATTGTGAGCAGCGATTTCGCGGACCTTATCACCTGTCGTCTTTTCATCGTACATGAACCTCAGCTTGGAGTGATCAAAGCCGATACTCATTTCTTCAGGTGATTCCTCTGCTTTCATGGCAGCGGTGCATACAGCTGCATCAAAATCCCAAAGACGCTTTTTACGATACAATAACCTATCACCGAAGGGCTTTAAATATCCCATTTTTTTGGATGAATTTTTGGCCAATCCAACGATGACACTTGTTTTTCCGGCATCTTTCCGAATTGATGTTACAATAATATTTTTCATTGGGATGAATCCTTTTTATCCTCAGACAATAATACTCGAATATCAACAGCACGGGCGCCAGAACCTTGTTCATAAACTACCATGGGGTTAATTTCAATATCAGTAATCCTGGGCACTTTGCTGATGAGACATGCAACCTTTTCCAGGGCTGTAATAATACTTTCAATATCTTTGCGAGCTTCCCCTCTTACACCCAAAAGGAGGGGATATGAGCGAATCTCTTTTATCATCGATCTAAGTTCACGATTGGAAAGTGGCACTGCTCTGAAAGCGACATCTTTCATCACTTCTACATAAATACCACCCAAGCCAAACATGATTGTGGTCCCGAAATTGGCATCCCTGCGAGCACCAATAATCACTTCTGTGCCGGCAGTGATTTGCTCAACCACTTCAATACCATCTATGATAGCATTAGGGACATTGGCTTTGCACGAGTGAATAATGGTCTGATACCCATCAATGACTTCTTCTGGGTTGTCCAGATCGAGAAGGACTCCTCCAGCATCGCTTTTATGGAGTATATTTCTAGATACCACCTTCATAACGACGGGGTATCCAATTTCATCAGCGAGCTTAACAGCGGCTGGGACAGATTGTACAACACCACCACGAGGGCCAGGGAGTTGAGCAGCATTTAACAAGCCTTGCCCCTCCTCTGCAAGCAGGAATGATCTTCCGTCTGCCAACGCTCCATCTATAATTGTATTGATGGCTTCAACATCAATCTCAGCTGTAACGGGTTCCCCTTCTTCCATGGACTGCACTTTTCGAATAGATTGAATGGCACCCATGCAAGAAACACCATCATAGACATCACGATAAACTGGAACGTTCTTTTTGTGCAATGCCGTAATAGCTATTTCTGTAAGTTCGCCACCAAAGACTGAGAATGTGATTGGTTTACCCTTGGCTTTATATTTCTCATACATTTCATCAATCATCTCAGTCAATTCTTGAGAATTCATCATGGCGGTTTCACAGTAAAGTGCCATCACACAGTGAATTGAATCGTCAATCAGAGCCTCTTGAAGTGCTTTCACATAATCAGCTTTAGAGGCCTCCCCTGTGATATCCACGGGATTTTTGGTCGAGCCAAACCCATGGGCTACACTCTCGAAGGTTTCCTTTAATTTGTCCTGATCATCATAGAGCTTAATATCATACTTTTCACAGGCATCAGTGGCCATCACACCAACTCCGCCACCATTGGTAATGATGATGCCGTTGGGACCCTGGGGTATTGCTGAATGGGAAAGGAATTTACTCCATTCAAGGGCTTCCTGTATGCTCTCGGCCCTGAGAACACCGCATTGACGCATAATGGCATCAAAAACTTTATCTGAACCGGCCAATGAACCCGTATGACTGGCTGCGGCAACAGCACCTCGCTTGGAGCGACCCGATTTAATGACAATAACAGGTTTTAATTTTGTTGCCCGCTTTAATATCTCAACCAGACGTTCACCCTCTTGGATACCTTCGATATACATGAGAATGATTTTGGTTTCATCCTGGGTGATGAGATACTCAAGGAGGTCTGATTCATTGATATCAGTTTTATTCCCCACCGAAATAATGGAAGATAGTCCAATATTCTGGACAGCTGTTTTGCCGATCATGGCAATCCCCAGAGCACCGCTCTGCGTAATAATGGCCACATTCCCCTCACGGATATCCCGGGGACCAAAGGTGGCATTAAGAGCAACCTTTGAAGAATAATGACCGAAAATATTGGGACCCAAAATGCGCATGTTATGAGCTCGTGCATACTCCACAACCCGTTGCTCTTCCTCAAGATTTCCGATTTCAGAAAATCCAGAGGATATGATGGCCAACATTTTCACATTCTTCTTGGCACAACTCACAACAGCGTCATACACAAAGCGAGCTGGGATGGCAATAACAGCCACATCAACATCACCTTCAGCATCTTCAATAGTTTTGAGAATATCATATCCCAGAGCGTGCCCGCCCTTTGGATTTACAGGATATATATCTCCCTTATAACCAACGTAAAGCATATTCTCCAGAATTTTGTAGCCAATCTTGCCAGGTTCCTGGCTAACACCAATCACCGCTACAGATTCTGGTTCGAACAAATATTTTATATCAGGTGTTTCCACTATCACTTACTCTCCAGGAATGTCATTTTCATTTCATACATTCCATCTGAAATATGTTTTTGCACATCAAAGCCCATACTTTCAAACAAGCCCATCATCCGTGCGTTACTAATTATCACGTCTGCAGTAAATCCAAGCAAACCTTGTTTCTTGGCTAGCAGAGTCAGGTATTTCAACAACTCCTTGCCAATGCCCAGCTCCTGATGATCGTCTCTGATGACAAAAGCAACATCAGCTGTATGGGTTGAGCCAATAATGGCGTACTGTCCCAGACCAACCAGTTGCTCCACATCATCTTTCTGAGTAAAAGCCAATAGGATTATCTCACTTGTATAATCTATAACTACAAAATCCTGCAATCTCTCATGGGGCATATCTTTTCGTTCAGAAATAAATCTTCTTTGCAGACTTGCATCTGAAAGGGAATAGAAAAATTCTTTTAACAGAGGTTCATCGCTGATCTTAACGGGTCTAATAAATACCTCTAATCCACTAGAAGTGGTCCTATAGGTCTCAACTGATTCAGGATATTCCCCAGCTTTCCCTGCAATAAAGGCCTGATCCTGATAGATCAAATTCCGTTTCTTAGCTTTGCGAATCAATTCTGCCCTGAACTTCGGGTGGGCAATGGAAATCAATTCCATGGCACGTTCGCGAATATTTTTTCCATGTAGATAGGCAATACCATATTCTGTGACCACGTAGTGAACATCACCCCTGTTGAGGGTTACACCAGCACCTGCTTTGAGGAATGTTGCTATGCGAGAAACTTCGCCATGCTCCGCAGTGGATGGCATGGTAAGAATGGTTTTGCCCTTTTTGGCTAAAATGGCCCCCCGCATAAAATCTGCCTGACCGCCAATCCCGCTATAAAATACTTTCCCCAATGATTCTGCCGTTGCTTGTCCAGTGAGGTCTATTTCAAGAGCAGAATTTATTGCAGTCATATTGTCATGCTGTGCAATCACACGGGGATCATTGGTATAATCAACTGTTTTGAATTCAATAAAGGGATTATCATGGAGATAATCATAGGTATCGGCTGATCCCATGCTAAAAGTCGCGATGGTTTTGCCTCGATTGATCGTTTTTTTGGAGTTATCAATTACTCCTGACTTCATCAATTTAACCAATCCATCACCGAGAAGCTCAGTGTGAACACCCAAGTGTTTCTTCTCACCAAGATTTGCCAGGATTGCGTTTGGTAGAGAACCATAACCCACCTGGATGGTATTACCATCTTCAATTAAGGTTGCTACATATTTTCCAATCTTGTCTGCAACCTCATCATCAAGCTCATCTTCATATTCCAACAAGGGCTCTTCATGATATAGAACATAATCAACTTCAGAGATATGAATAAACCCATCGCCGTGAACTCTGGGCATCCTGGGATTGACTTGAACGATAATGGTCTGGGCCTTCTCCGTTGCGGCTTTGACGATATCCACACTAATCCCCAAACTCATATATCCATGGGGATCAGGACATGAAGTTTGAATGAGAGCGACATCAACGGGGACATGTCCTCTTTGAAATAGTTTGGGAATCTCTGAGAGAAATATGGGTGTGTAGTCAGCCAACCCACTATTCACAGCCGCTCTGGTGCTACTACCGATGAAAAAGGAATTGTGCCTGAAATTGTGTTTGTATTTTTCCTGAGTGTATGGTGCTAGTCCCAGAGACCAGACCTGGAGAACCTCAGCATCAAAAACTGCTTTCGGTTCACTTTCAATATATTCAACAAGAGATCTGAGGAGATATTGGGGTTCAGCACAGGCAGTATGAACGAATATTCTGTCGCCCCTGTGAATGGACCTAATCGCCTGGTTTACGGAAACAAATTTATCAGCATATTGCTCCTTTAGGACAGCGAGAGCCTTTTTACCTTGTAATTCATTTGCCATTTATCAAGCTCACTTTCTTACGTTCGTTCTCCAATAAAGAGAAGTGCAAATAAAGTGCCTTGTAGTTCGAATAGCAAAAGATTATTCAGTTAAATATTGGAATTGCATAAATATTTTTAATGAAAGGGAACAATCAGAAAATGGAGTTCAAGTTTGTTGATTATATTCCTCAATTTTCTCAAATATTTTCGGTATTGATTCTTCTCCACATTTAAACCCCTCGTTGATAGCCCGCTCGGCATGGTCAAAGTCGAAGAAGCTCATGTCACCCAAACGTGGTGCCAGAAGGACATCTGGTACATGGGTCTGAAGATTCATTTCTTCAATTTTCCTCTGCATAATATTTATGGAAGATCCAAGTACCTCAAAAATGTGAGGTGAGGGAGCCTCTCTCGTAAACCATTGATCAATTTTCGAACCTAAGTTCTTTCCCCGTGAGCCAAACCTGTCTGTCCAGGACTTGATAACCTCTGCACGCTTCATCTCAATCTTTTCTGAGTTTTTAATCCAGGCCTCATTCTGGGGAGGATTCTTTTTATTGGTGATGCGCTCAGAATTAATATCAACGGCAATCACAATATCAGCACCAGCATCCCGGCACACATCAATGGGAAGAGGATTGACAACACCTCCGTCCACCAGCCATTCATTATCAATCAATTTTGGGGTTAGTAGACCAGGAACCGCCATACTAGCTCGGAGTGCCTGAGTGATGCTTCCCTTGGACAGGGTAACTTGTTTCCCCGTAAACATATTGGTCGCAACCATAATGAGGGGGATATTCAAGTCTTCAAATTTATCAATATGGGTAAATAAATTAATGAGTTCAGCCACTTTGTGGCCCTCAATAAATCCTGACCTGGGAAAAGCCAGGTCCAGGTAGGATAGAACTGCCTTCCAATCCATATCAAGAGCAAACTTTTTAACCTGTTTTAGGCCTCCGCCTGCATAAGCGGCTCCAATAAATGAACCTGCACTGGCGCCAGTTATGACCCCCACTTCCACACCGTGTTTTTCCAGAGCTTCAATAACACCTATATGCGCCCACCCCCTGGAGGCTCCGCTCCCAAGGACCAGACCTATTTTTGGTGCCTTCACTAGTGTGTCGTCCTGTTTTGACTTTCTTGTCTAATCTGGTGGAGTGCGCTTGCCCTTACTCTGACTTCCACAAGGATATGATCCTCCTCATAGTCAATGTTGAGGACCTCTGCAGTTCGATGTAGAGAAGCCAGAAATTTCTGCTGTGAATGTTCAAGTTTTAGTGACTCAATCACATAGCCACTTTGCCGAATTTCAATAATTTTCTCTTCAAGCTGCTGAATATTGACCTGCTGCAGGGCTGATACGGGGACCGCATCACTATACTCTCTCAGCGCGCCTGACAAGGCTTCTTGGTCTGTCATCAGGTCAATCTTATTAAAGACTGTCAAGGTCTGACTCTCCGAGACACCAAGCTCCATCAGTACTTCATTTACTGTACGGAGATGTTTTTCAAACTGGGGATCACTGACATCAATAACAATCAAGATTAAATCTGCCAGACGCACTTCTTGTAAGGTACTTTTGAATGAGGCAACGAGATGATGGGGTAGCTTATGAATAAACCCTACCGTGTCACTTAACAGAATTTCATTGTCAAGTATATCGATTTTCCGCACAGTTGTGTCCAGTGTGGCAAACAATTTGTCTTCAACCAGGACACCTGCATCTGAAAAAAGATTCATCAAGGAAGATTTTCCAGCATTGGTATATCCGACGAGAGCAACCTTAAACATATCCTCACGCTGCTTGCGCCGAGTATCTCTCTGGGTTTCAATTTTTTTCAGGTCCTTCTTGAGCATGGAGATGCGATTACGAACCAGACGTCTATCTATCTCAATCTGTGTTTCTCCCATTCCACCTCGAGTAGACGTAGCTCCGCGCTGTCTTTCCAGGTGGGTCCAGGCTCTGGTGAGTCTGGGAAGTAAATATTGAAGTTGGGCTAATTCCACCTGGGTTTTGGATTCCTTACTACTGGCATGGCGCACAAATATATCAAGAATTAATGCGCTGCGGTCAATGACCCGAGCTTTCTCAAACATTTTTTGCAAATTTTTTGTTTGTGCTGGAGAGAGCTCATCATCAAAAATAACCAAATCAACTTTGAGCATTTCTACCTTGGAGATAATTTCTTCAACCTTACCCTTCCCCACATAAAGTGCAGCATGAACCTGATTTCGTTTTTGAATAACTTCACCCTTGACGATGGCTCCTGCAGTCTTTGCCAAGAGCCCCAACTCGGCAAGATTTTCCTCAACATCAGATACTGATTGCTGACCGTGGACAACTCCTACCAGCAGAGCTTTTTCTTTTTCTATAGTGGTTTCAAACATTTTGCCGCCAATTCGCTTTTATTCTAGATAAATAGGTTTCTGCCAGCCATAGTAGGAATGTCAGTAAAAAAAGGAATGGCCAAAGCGCCAGATTTGACCCTTGATCCAATATCTCCTCTATTGTCTCTGGAGCATCAGAACTTACAAATATATCTGTTTCCCCAAACGTATAAACAGCTCCATGTGCCTGTGCCTCATGGCTTGAAATGTTCACTGCTCTGGGCTGCAAAACCTGGCGGCCCCGTGTCAACTTGTAGATACCTGGTAAATTAGTATTCGGGTAGTGAAGTACATAATTCACATCAGGTGACAGATAATCCGTTGTGCCGTCAGGTCGTTGGACGCTGAAAGGACTGTTGTCGTTGGCCTGAGCAATGGGAAAAAACTTCAACGTGTCACCAATAGCAGCATTGTATAGCTCAGTTCGAGCTTTAATGGCTTGAGATTGGGCCAGTTGAATGATGAGAGTGGGGAACATACCCAGTACCGGCAGATTGTTGGCACTCATACCAAAATCAGTATTGATCCAGACGATTCTTCCCGCCTTCAGACCTCTGGCTCCCATGAAGGGCTCATCGTCCAGATAGCGAACCCAGGTTTCGCCTAATTCATCCCCATCAGTTTTGTATCTTTTGAAAACCTTTAGTCGATTCTGCTTAATAATCTCATTCAGCGGTGAGGTGTTAAATGATTTTGCTCCCGATCCGGTAAGGACGAGCCCCAGAGGGTATGGATTGGTTTCCTGGACTAACTGAGACTTAAAGCCCAGCAATTCGGACATCGCTTTGCCACCATCTCCAAATAAAACAAGTTGTCCGCCACCACTCACGAAGGTTTCCAGCCTATCCCAATTATAATCCACAAGCAAATTAGCATTGTCAACAATGACAGTGCCCCCTCTACTGAGATCCACATTGTCAATATCAGCATAGTCCAGGACTCGCAAATCCAAATTTAAGTGTTGATCCTCAACAGAAGTTTTAATGAGTGTCCAAAAATCTGGGAATTGCTTTGAGCGAAGTATTTGTATGGGGATATCACCCTCTGCAGGAAGGATAAAGAATCGCTGATTATTATAACTTGATTCATCTGTTGCCAGGATCAATCGGCCACTCTGATAGCCACCCTCTTCAACCTGGGCAGTCATGACTACAGACCTGTTGTCTCCCTCAACAACACGTTGGTTCTGCCGCTTCTCATTGATCATTAGCTCCAGACTGAGTGCCTCTTGAAAGTCAGGTGAATGCTGGAGATCTATGGCCATTTCATACGTATCACCCAGACGAACCCCTTGTACAGGAAGTTGAATATTGCTGATTGCTGCATCACCTGCTACAGGCGTTACCAGTAAATATTTACGCCAGTTGTCCAACCCTTCCATCCCATCACGTGCATCCTGACCATCTCCCAACCACAGAATAGATTTGCCATCGTATTGCTCCAAATCAATTTGCTTAGAAATTACCTCTATGAAGTCACCATCATAAATATCTGCAAACGCGCCTGTGACTTCATAAATACTTTCATGGAGTATTAGGTCAGTCAACCCGCAATATGCCACCCTGAAACCTTTTTCTTTGAGATCATCACTAAAATCTTTCAGCATGTTTCTATCATACTTCTCAAAATTGGATTGATTTGAAGCAGTATTGTCCAAAGCAACAATAAGCAGATCAATGCTGCCAGAATTCAGTCTAAAGCCAGTAGTTCTATCAAGACCGGGCCGGGCAAAGGCAAGTATAATCAAGAGTACCATCAAGGTTCGGATGATGAGCAGAATAAGCTGCTTCACATTGAACTTCCTGAGTGCATCTTGCTCTAATAACTTTAAAAATTTCAGGGAGGGAAAATCAATGAGCTTGCTCTTGCGCTTAGCTAAAAGATGGATGATTACGGGAACTGAAATAAGTGGTAGAAACCAGAGAAAGAGAGGATTTAAAAAGGTCATCTTTGGATTCCGAAACGAATTATAACAAACTTGCGAGGCTTAATAGGGTACCTGATAAAATGGGTATGAGAAAATTATCATCTAACTTCATGGGATTGGCTTCAGCCAGCGTAACAATTGCTGCAATAAGGACATTAATAATAAGGCCTTCAGGAAAAAATATTGTGAGAATAGCAGTCGTACTGATAAAAAATGCAGTACTTCCTTCTAGGGACTTTTTTAAAAATTTATGCTTACCAAATGGTATTCCAATCAACGCCGCCACAGTATCTGATATGGATAGGATTAAAAGTGCAGGGACGGCTATTTCCTTTGGAAAAAGAAAGATCGCCACAACCGATCCTGTAAAGACATAGGTTGCTCCGGTTAAATTTTTCTTTTCATGCTGTCGCAGAGCGGAACCGAAAATCTTCATGAACACTTTTTCAACGGCTCCTGACTTTAGTCGTAAATAATCAGCCATAAGGAAACCAAGGGAAAGCAAGACAACTATCTGGAGCGTGAGATGCCGGTCAGCGAGAAACCAATATGATAAGGGGATGATGGCACTACTTAAATGAATAGCTTTGCGAATAAGCTCATGACTTTGAAGATTAGATAGACTCATCAACCTGCCACGGCTAGCGTCTGAAGAACATTAAAATTTTCCCCAGGAGTTGCTTCTTTATTGAATACAGCGGAACCAGCAACAAATCGGTGTATTCCCATACCCAATACTGCTCCCATGGTTGCTTTGTTGATGCCGCCATCAATTTCAACCAATATGCCATGGTCATCCAGAGCTTGTCGAAAACCGGGGAGATCATTTAGGACTTCTGGCATAAATGACTGACCGCCAAAGCCTGGTACGACAGACATAATTAGCAATTGGTCCATGAGACCTAAATAGGGTTCCACCAGGGACAATTTTTCATCAGGGTTTACCACGAGACCAGCTTTTGCCCCAAGTGATCTAATCTTTTTTAAAGTGTCCTCAACGGACTCACAGGTTGATGGATGCACCAGAACAATATCGGCGCCAGCATTAATAAAATTCTCCAGATAATGGTCAGGATTGGAAATCATAAGATGAGCTTCAAGTACCATGTTTGTCATCTTGCGAATCGCCTTAACCAGAATAGGACCAAAGGTTAAATTAGGCACGTAGTGACCATCCATGACATCCAGATGTAACACTTCCCCACCGCACTCTTCAATAGATTTTATTTGCTCACCCAGCCTTGAAAAATCGGCTGATAGAACAGAGGGTGAAATTTGTATAAGCCTGTTTGGATGCATTAGTAACCATCCGTTATCATCAGGTCGACTGAGATAACTCTTTCGCGGGGGAATTCTCTTCCGGCTACTTCTGATTGATGAACGACAGTATTTGGCAACAATTCTGAATTTTCCGTGGTCTGGATTTTCCCCACGATAAATCCAGCAGACTGCAGGATCCGTTCGGCTTCCTCCAGCCCTTTGTTTAGCAAATCAGGCATGATCTTCTTGAGATTTCTTTTCCCGAGACTTACTGTGATTGTGATGGAGTCGCCAGGGGCCACCGGCATGCCAGCCAACACTGATTGCTGTATAACGACAGTACGCTCATATAAATCCGAAGAATCTGACATGGTTTCAACTAACACCAAGCCGAGGCGATCTAAGGCAATGATGGCTTGTCTCTCAGTAAAAGCGATGAGATCAGGCATTTCCAGTTTTGCTGGTGGCAGGTTGATCGTGAGTTGAATCTTTCTGTTTTCTTTTACCATTTGACCGGCTTCAGGATATTGGTCCATAATAAACCGGCTGGGAATATCTCTCCTGAAAATGGTATCCTTAATGGTCCATTCCAGGGTCCGCTCTTCAAGTATTTTTACAGCCTTGTCCAGGTCAGTATGCGTTAAGCTTGGGACGCGAATCTCATTATTCCAATTCACATACAGGGGCAGTATGATATTATTGAAGGACAGTGCTACCACAATGCCGATACCCATAAAAATGAAAAAATAATCTCGAATTAATTTCATAGTGCTTTTCTAATTTTTACTGCGAACATTCCATCCATATCATGACGCCATGGTAATGTAGACAGAGCACCTCTTTCATCAATGTATGGTTTCAAATTTTCATGTTCAATAGCTTCAACACTCGCCTGATCTAAATGTGCTAACACCGAGTCAATTAACTCCCAATTTTCATCTGGCTCCAGGGTACATGTGGCATATACCAGTAGGCCACCAGGGGCTAAATATTTCCAACTATTTGTAAGAATATTGGCTTGAATGCCTATCAGGGAAGTGATATCTGAAGCTTGACGTTTCCATCTAGCATCAGGACGCCGATTTAGCACACCAGTTCCGGAACAGGGAACATCCAGGAGGATTTTATTGCTAACCGGCAAGGGTGCGACAGCAGCATCCAATTCGAGCACCTCAATTTGCTTCAGCCCTAGTCGTAAGATATTCTCCCGTACCTTTGATAATCTTGAGTGGCTGGCGTCGCAGGCTATTATTTTTGCCTGTCCCCCAGACAGTTCCGAGATAAATGCCATTTTCCCGCCAGGAGCTGAGCAGGCATCAACAATGGTATCCCCGGGTTCTGGCTCCACTATGGATGCCACAAGACCAGCCGCGAGATCCTGGAATGAAAACCACCCCTCATGAAATTCTTTTGTACTAAAGAGGGTTGAAGCGCTTTCTATTTCATAAAACACATCTAAGACTTGTGACTTTTCATGTTTGATTTCCAATCCATCTAGAAAAGCCTCGAAAGCTTCAGCACCCACAATTTGAACATTTCTCCGAATCCATGTTTTGGGAGCCCTATTATTATGGCTGCATAAGGCAAACACATCTTCTGGCGTATATCTCGACACCCATTTTTCCAGTAGCCACTGAGGATGTGAAGTCTTGATGGACAGACTTTCCAAGTCATCATCATGGTGAGTCAATACATCTTCCAGCTCAAGAGATTGAATTTTACGAAGAACAGCATTGATAAGTCCGCTAGCTTGAGACTGCTTAACCCGTCGGCTCAAGGCAACTGTTTCATTGATGGCTGCGTGTTCAGATGTCTGCATGTATTTGAGTTGAAATACGCCTATACGGAGGAGACACTTTAGGGCGTGTTGAGCCTTGCGGTAGCGGCCCTTAAATGCTATCTGAATCCAGGCATCCAACTGGAGTTTCATCCGTGTCACGCCGTAGACGAGTTCCATAATCCAGCCTTTTTCCTGCTGAGTGAGTTCCCCTTGTTGGAGAATGTTCGAAAGGATCTCATCAATTCCAGTAGACTGGTCCTTCTCCGCTGAAAGAAGCGCCTTGTAGGCCAATTCTCTTGGTGAATTAGCCAAGTGTTTCACCAATTCCAATGGGGTATCCACGAAGATATGGTGCCACCTCCATAGCTTTCTTACTCTCAGGTTGGACGGTCAATACCTCAAGGGCATCTTCCTGACAAGCCACTGTAAAGGAGTCTTCTGAAATGTCAATAATGCTCCCTGGTGTTCCCAGACCGGCGACTTTCCTGGATGACAATATTTTAAGCATGACTCCATTTCGGTGCGTATAGGCACCTGGTGTGGGTGCAAACGCTCTGACCCGATTGTGACATTGTTCTGCACCTTCATGGAAGTTTAGGTGGCGGGTTTCAGAACTTATTTTAGGCGCTGGGCTTGCAAGGCTATTATCCTGCTCCCCGGCAACAGCGGCACCTCTGGAAATTAGATTGGTGGTCTCCAGAACCAATTCAGCTCCCAAATTGCATAATTTCGCATAGAGAGTATGAAGATTGTCCTCTGGAAGGATAGGAGTGCTAGCCTGCTTGATGATATTGCCAGTATCCACTTTTCGCTTCAGAAAAAAAGTCGTTAGACCCGTTTCAGAATCTCCATTTAGCAAGGCCCAATGTATGGGAGCAGCGCCGCGATATTTAGGAAGCAAGGAAGCATGGAGATTGAATGATCCAAATTTAGGAAGTGTGAAGACTGCTTCAGGTAAAATTCTAAAAGCAACCACAACAATTAAATCTGGGGCATACGTCTTCAGGGAATCAATAAAATCAGGGTCCGTGAGTTTTTCTGGTTGAAGTAGTGGCAGGTTGCATTCCTGGGCAGCTGTTTTAACCGCAGAAGGCATCTCTCGTCGGCCTCTGCCTTGCTGCTTATCTGGAACCGTAACTACAGCCTGGATATGATGAGGACTTGCATATAGTCTCAGGAGGGCTGGAACAGCAAAATCTGGCGTCCCCATGAAGATTACTTTTAATGGTGTTGGATTATTCATAATTATTCAGACCATATTGTCTCTATTAGGAAGAGAAGCAGTTAGCTATAGAGCCAGACTTGCTGTGGGTAGATCTTTTTATGAGCGAGGTGCCCAGGTTACCCTAGAGCTCGAAGTTTTCAGACGCTTCAACCTCTATTTCTCCACTGGCAATTTTTTTGAGCGTCTTCTTAAGAAGTGATTTCTTCAATGAGCTTAAATGATCAATAAAAAGCGTCTTTTCTAGATGATCATATTCATGTTGAATCACCCTGGCAAGGAAGCCATCTATTTCTTCATCGAAGTGTTCACCACTCATATCCTGGTAAGTAATTCGAATACTGGTTGGGCGGGTAACAATTTCACGCACGGTGGGCACACTGAGACAACCTTCTTCGTATTCATCCATCTCATCACCCAACTCAATAATTTGGGGATTAACATAGACGCGCTGCCCCTCCTCCTCATCCATGGGTGAAAGATCGATAACAAAAAGCCGAATAGATTTATCAACTTGTGGTGCCGCCAATCCAATTCCTTCGGCGGCATACATAGTCTCAAACATATTGGCGACAATTTTCCTCAAGTCATCATCAATTTCAGAAATCTTCTTAGTCTTTGTTCTGAGGACTTGCTTGCCGTAGGTTTGAATCTGGTACAACATTGAAACTATTTGGTTTTCACCGTAGTGACTGCAGCTCTACCTACATGAAGTTTGGTATCAGTAGCTGTTTTCACCAATAGAATATCATTATCTTTGATACCTTCAATGGTGCCGTGAATTCCGCCAGTAGTGACAATATGATCACCCTTCTTGAGTTCAGTGCGCATTTTTTCAGCCTCTTTTTGACGTTTTGATTGAGGTCTGATGAGTAAAAAGTAGAACACACCGAACATCAGAATAATGGGGAGAAAACTTAAGATTGGATTTCCAGCTTCTCCACCTGATGGTGATGCCATGAGCATAATGTTTGCGATCATAATAATATTAAAACTCCTCTGTAATTTAAAAAACCACGCTAATCTAAACGGGGGTTAAGATCATTCCAACCTGCATCAACTGTCTACCCCATTAATTCCTGACGATTTAAACCATCTAGGGCAAAGCTACAATATTTCCAGGCAGTCTTCCCACCATGCTCCAAAACTACGAGTCTTATGGACAATGGCTTCAATGCTACATTGAGCTGGGGCGACTGCAACCGTTGTTTCCACAGCTTTATAGCGCACATCCATCTCAACCCACAAGGCGTCAAGTTGATTTGAAGCCTGATTCGCAACAGCTGCAGCTGCACCAAAAGCGAATCCGAGATCTTCATTTTCACTATTACGATGACCCTGGATCCTTATTTTAAGCGTTCTCCCATACATAATATCTTCAACTACATCTGCAGAAATGATAGTTGGAGCCGTTCTGTTTCTGGCAAAATATTTTTCCACTGTACTGGCTATATATCGATCCTGAATCTGGGCAGAGAGTAGGATTGGAAATAGTATCAAGATAGAAAGTAAATAGATGAAGTGTTTATTCAATGGACGTCCCTTTCATAGGTATTTTTTGAGATCCCTGGTACAATAGCAGGTTGAGTTTACATCATTACGTCATACATATCCAATAATTATTTTGACAAATGCATTGGAAGTTTTCTTACCTCCTCGGCAATTTTTATGCTTCAATATTATTCAATATTCGCTTGCAGCTACATGGTTTGATTCTATATTAAACAGTAATGATTACTACTTAATTAAATGGGATGAACCCAAAACAACTTAAAGGGAGAAATAAATCATATGCTAGTTACCAACCCAGCACCAGATTTTAAAGCAACCGCCATCATGGGCGACAATTCATTTAAAGAGATCAGCTTGGCTGATTACAAAGGCAAAAAAGTTGTCTTATTCTTTTATCCACTGGATTTCACATTTGTGTGTCCAACTGAGATTTTAGCCTTTAACCATCGTCTTGCTGACTTTGAAAAGCGCGGTGTTCAGGTAATCGGTTGTTCAGTAGATTCAAAGTGGGCCCATTATGGATGGAAGAACACCGACATCAAAAATGGTGGTATCGGTGATATTCAGTATCCTATTCTTGCTGATATCGATAAGAAAATTGCCAGATCATATGATGTGCTCAAGGGAGCAACACCAGCCGCTGTCTTAACTGAAGACGGTGAAGAAGAAACCACAGTTAATGGCGATGTTGCCTTAAGAGCTTCCTTCCTTATTGACGAAGAAGGCCTAGTTCGTCACGCTGTAATCAATGATTTACCATTGGGTAGAAATGTTGATGAGATGTTGCGAATGGTTGATGCACTTAGCTTTAACCAGAAACATGGTGAAGTTTGTCCTGCTGGATGGCAGGAAGGTGATGACACAATGCAGGAGAATTTTGCAGGTGTCGCGTCTTATCTGGAGAAAAACGCAGATAAGCTGTAAATCACAACCCTGTATAGATAAAAAAAAGCTCCGATATACTCGGAGCTTTTTTTATGCAAAACATTAGGCCCAATTAGACGGTCATGATGTCCTCTTCTTTGGCCTTAACCGCTACATCAATTTCTTTGATGTATTTGTCTGTCATTTCCTGGACGTTTGCCACGGCTCTTTTAGAATTATCTTCTGAAATTTCAGATTCTTTTTCAGCCTTTTTGATATGATCATTGGCATCCCGACGAACATTCCGAACTCCAACACGACCTTCTTCGGCTAATTTGTGCATATGCCTGATAAGTTCTTGTCGACGTTCATCATTGAGTGCGGGAATAGGAATGCGAATATTGACACCATCATTTGCAGGGTTTAACCCCAGGTCAGCGGCCATGATAGCTCTTTCAATTTCTGCCATAAGGCTTTTATCCCAGGGCTGGACCACGATGAGACGCGGTTCAGGAACGCTTAAATTTGCGACTTGATTGAGAGGGGTTGGATTACCATAGTATGGGACTTTAATGTGCTCTACAAGGGTAACTGACGCCCTTGCGCTACGCAAGCCAGTAAACTCATGTTTCACATGCTCCACAGACATACTCATTCTATGATCAACATCTTTAAACAATTCATTCAGCATGATTACCTCCTACGACAGATCCAATGGCAGTGCCTTGTATCACTTTTAATAAATTTCCTGGAATTTCCATATTAAAGACATGAACCGCAAGATTATTTTCGCGACAGAGGGCGAAAGCAGTTTGGTCCATTACACGTAAATTTTTATTCATGACCTCATCATAACTCAGTCGTGGCAAATATTTGGCATCTGGATCTTTTTCGGGATCAGCTGAATAGATACCGTCGACGCGCGTACCCTTAAGAAGAACATCCGCTTCAATTTCGACCCCCCGTAAAGCAGCAGCAGTATCTGTAGTAAAAAATGGATTGCCAGTACCAGCTGCAAAGATGACGACTTTTCCCGCCTCTAACTCCTGAATCGCTTTCCTTTGAGAGAAAGGCGCCGCAATTTCATTCATCTCTATGGCAGTTAGAACGCTGGCTTTCATTCCCCTGCGTTTGATGGCATCGCCCAGGGCAACTGCATTGATCACTGTTGCTAACATACCCATATGATCAGCGGCAACCCGATTCATGTTTTTGGCTTTTTGAGATAGTCCACGGAATATGTTACCTCCCCCGATGACAATGCCGACCTCTACACCCAAATCAACGACGGCCTGGAGGTCTGATGGCATCTGAGCGAGTCCATGTGTATCAATTGAAAGAGCCGAATCCCCTGCTAGCGATTCACCACTTAGTTTAAGGAG
>JABMOS010000073.1 GCA_013203185.1 Fidelibacterota bacterium
GTCATAGACGGCGGGGGATCGGGAGTAATATGATCCAGCATGCCATCGATCAATGTTCTGCTCTTCACTTCAGGAGTCTTTTTACGCTACTTTTGGACATTAATGTTTCCAGTATCAAAATATTGGAGAATTTTGGGTTCGCTAGATGGGGGCACATGCCTGATGTAGCTGAGATAGATGGAAAAAGGTGTGGGCACTTGATCTATGGGAAGACTGTACATCACTAGTCAAAATAAGTTGACACACTTTCCCCGACGATTATATTGCTGCTCAAATGGGGCCTTAGCTCAGTTGGGAGAGCGCTTGACTGGCAGTCAAGAGGTCATCGGTTCGATCCCGTTAGGCTCCACACCGCTGCGTCACGTAGGGACGCGGGCATACCATTAGAGTCTTAGTAATATTCTTGCTAAGACTTTTTTAATTGGTCAAAAATAATGAACTACACACTTTACATATTGAAAAGTCTGAGCAATGGCCGATTGTACATAGGTCAGACCAATAATTTTGCCAGACGTCTCAAGCAACATGAAGATGATAGGTCATATTCTACCAAGGGTCGAGGCCCATGGACAGTTTTAAAAACTATTCAATTGGATTCAAGATCTGCGGCGATGAAGCTAGAGGTGAAGCTCAAAAAGATGAAGAATCCCGCTCGTATTTTAGCCTATGTGGCAAGACACTACTAATCGTTGATAAGAGCGTCCCGACACGAGCGTCATGCCCTCGCTTATGGCGGGATGAGAGGTCATGGGTTTCCCCTCTGCGCTCTCAGCTACGGCGGGCAGGGATCCCGTTAGGCTCCACAACCCTGCACTGAGTTTCGGAGCGATGGTAAATGCACAAACTCTTCCTGTTTTTCTACTCATGGTTTTAAAAAAGTAAGTCCCTACTTGGCTAATTTTGCTATTGTCTAGTATTCCCACTTTTGAGAATTACCTTCAACGATATGGTCAGATATTGGCGTAAAATATTAGACACAGCACGGTTTTTCCATCTTGGGTGGCTGCTCCTGGCTAGCTTTAGCGTTATTCTTTTTATTCTGGGTGTCTGGGAGATCCTGGAACATCAGATTTTCAAGGAAACACTTGAAGCATCAGCGGTGATTGGTCTGGCAGTTCGGGGGTTCCTCGTCTTTGTTTTGCTGGGAGGTTGGACCATCTGGATTGTATATCATTTCAGAATCCAGCTAGTCGATCAGCTTTCGGCCACAGAAAGCCGTTACAGAAATATTGTTGAGAATTCTGCCGACGCCATAATTACCATTGGTGAGGACAATCGCATTCAGAGTTGGAACAAGGGCGCAGAACGATTATTTGGATGGACGCCCAATGAAGCTATTGGCGAGGTTATAGGTATGATGATCCCAGAAAAACTCATACAGTCAGGTGAGCTGCTATGTCTCGCGTATGGTATTACCAAGGCCAATGAGGTCAAAAACTATCAAACGGAGCGTCTGGACAGCCGTGGCAGAACAATTCCTGTAAACTTGACTGAGTCTGCATTGCTATCCAACGGGAAAGTCCTGGGGCGGTCCCAGATCATCAGGGATATTTCAGAGCTTCAAACTATTGAACACCAGATGCGACAATCAGACCGATTGGCAACAGTAGGTCAATTGGCTGCGGGTGTGGCCCACGAAATTGGGAATCCCCTCACCTCTATTTCCTCTCTTGTTCAACTCCTTGAGCGTAGGGTGAACAATCCTGATCACATCAGCAAATTGGCTCGGATCAGAGCCAATATTGAACGTATCACAAAAATTGTACATGAACTGGTTGATTTTACCAGGCCACCTGCAACTGACCTCCAGACAGTACAGATCAATGATGTGGTGGAAAATGCTGTAGGGCTCATGAGTTATGATAATCGAAGTCAGAAAATTAAGATAAAGCTTGAACTCTCCCCCAACCTCCCCCGAATTAAAGCCTCACCTGATAAATTGCATCAAGTCATCGTGAACCTAATCGTGAATGCTTTTGATGCCATGAGGGAGAGTGGTGGCACAATCTTGATCACTACCTCAACAAATGCATCTTCAGTGGCTATACAGGTTCAAGACGATGGCGGTGGAATGATACCTGAAGTACTGGATAAAATCTTTGAGCCATTTTTTACCACCAAAGATATTGGTAAAGGAACAGGTCTGGGACTCTCTGTGAGTCATGGCATTATAAATAGTATGAATGGCACGTTGAACGTGAAAAGCGCACCTGGTGAAGGGGCTACCTTCCTAATCGAAATACCTAAGGGATCATAAATATGAATACATCTATTCTCATTGTTGATGATGAGCAGGAAATCCGAGACTCTTTATCTGAAGTATTGACCGATGAAGGTTTTTTAACCTATACCGCCGAGAATGGTGCCGTTGCCCTGGAAATGATGCAGGAGATTCATTATGATATTATTATTTCTGATATCAAAATGCCAGAGCTGGACGGTGTCACTCTCCTTCAAAAGGTGAAGGAGCAAGCTCCTGACACATTTGTCATCCTGGTTACCTCTTATGGTTCTACTGAAACTGCCATCAACGCCATGCGCCTGGGGGCCATTGACTACATCCTAAAGCCCATCGATTTTGATGAACTCATTTTGAGAATAAAAAATATTGATCTCCATAAAGATCTCATAAGAGAGGTTCGTTTTCTGAGACAGGAAATTTCAGCCCAGTACAATTATGAGCATATCATCGGTGAGAGCATCGCCATGAAGAAAATGTACCGCCTTATAGATAAGGTCGCACCTTCTACGTCAACGGTATTGGTTGCTGGTCGAAGTGGTACAGGGAAGGAGCTGGTGGCTCGTGCCATCCATGCCCGCTCAGAGCGAGCCCACAGACCATTTGTAGCTATTAATTGTGGAGCCATCCCTGAAACGCTCTTCGAGTCCGAGTTATTTGGATATAAGAAGGGTGCTTTCACAGGCGCTTCCAGAGATAAGGATGGTGTCTTCAAGGCTGCGGCCGGAGGCACCCTATTTCTTGATGAAGTTGGGGAAATTCCACTTCAGGTTCAGGTCAAACTGCTCCGAGTGATTGAAATGCGGGAAATCAAACCCCTGGGAAGTAATACGATTGTACCCATAAATGTACGCCTCATCGCAGCTACCAACCGAGATCTGGCAAAGGAAGTTGAAAAAGGCACGTTTCGTGAAGATCTCTACTACAGGCTAAACATCATCGAAATTTATCTACCAGCTTTGTCAGAAAGAAAAGATGATATTCCCCTTCTGGTTAGCCATTTCGTTAATAAATACAACAATGAGTTAAAAAGAAGAATCATCGGTGTGGACAATGATGCCATGAAGAGCATGGTAAACTACAACTGGAAGGGTGAAGTCAGGGAGCTTGAGAATATTGTAGAGCGCGCCGTGCTGTTAAGTGATGGCGATATGATTTCTGTGGAGGACCTGCCCAGCCGGACTGCTGAAAGCTCTGGTTCTGGGTACCCGGATAACCTCAAAGAAGCCAGCCGAAGTTTTGAAAAAAAGCATATTGTTCATATGCTTGAGAAGTGCGAAGGTGATAAGGCAAAGGTTGCTGATATCCTGGGAATAGGACTAAGTAGTCTATACCGAAAAATTGATGATCTGGGAATTGACACCGAAAGCGAATGATTTTGTAACAAATCTGAAGTTGGGGTGTCAAAGTATACGCAACATTGAAATTGAATGATTCGCTACCACTACCTAATGATGGTGGGGCTTGATAAAATAACTGGAGACATTATGTCAGAACAAAACCACAAACAGGTTATAATCGTTGGCTCAGGACCAGCCGGATTGACTGCAGCCATTTACGCCGCTAGAGCAAATCTGGAGCCCATTATATTTGAAGGGGACCAGCCCGGAGGTCAGTTAACAACCACCAATGATGTGGAGAACTACCCAGGTTTTGAAGAAGGAATTACTGGACCAGAGCTCATGGATGTCATGCGCAAGCAGGCTGTTCGCTTTGGCGCTGTCTCAAAATTTGAATACGTCACAGCAGTTGACTTCTCATCAAAACCTCACAAAGTGAGTGTAGGCGATAAAGAGTATACTGCCGATGCAGTCATTATTGCTACTGGCGCATCTGCCCGATATCTGGGTCTTCCATCGGAGCAAAAGCTTAAAGGATTTGGAGTTTCTGCTTGTGCCACTTGTGATGGTTTTTTCTATCGGGACAAGGAAGTATTCGTCGTTGGTGGCGGTGATTCAGCCCTGGAAGAGGCGGGATTTTTAACCAAATTTGCCTCAAAAGTATATCTGATTCACAGGAGAGATGAATTCCGCGGTTCCAAGATCATGCGTAAACGCGTCCTGGATAACCCAAAAGTTAAAGTTCTCTGGAATACAACTATTGAAGAGGTTCTTGGAGAACCTGATAAGGGTGGTGTCGTGGGTGCGATTTTGAAAGACACAGTAACTGGAGAAACCCGGGAGCAGGCCATACACGGGATTTTCATGGCTATTGGGCACACACCCAATACTGCAATTTTCAAAGACTACCTAAAAACGGATGAAACGGGATATCTTATCACCAAGCCCGATTCGACGGCCACTGATATTGATGGTGTATTCGCAGCAGGTGATGTACGCGATCACGTCTATCGTCAAGCTGTCACAGCAGCAGGCAACGGATGTATGGCAGCTCTGGAAGCAGAACGCTACATCACAGAGATGAATGA
>JABMOS010000074.1 GCA_013203185.1 Fidelibacterota bacterium
GTCGATGGCAAACGCAGAGGCGCTCTCATGCCAGATCTGGGAATTGATCATTTTAGCCGTAGCACCAAAGGAGAACCAATTGGCTATTTTCCTGGCATAAGAGAGACCTACTGCGAAATCATTAGCTGTAAAATATTCACCAGTACCATCCTGGTTAGCCAGATTGGTCACCTGCATTTCACCATAGCCCACCTGGGTTAGCGAGATAGCAAGTGTTCCAACACCAGGCATGATAACGGCACCACTGGCGAATATTGTATTAATATCTACCAACCAGGGCTGGTACATGAGGGAAAAAGAATTCCGATCCAGATAGGCGACACTGGCTGGATTCCAATAAACAGAGCTTAAATCACCTGTGACTGCAACATAGGCTTCACCCATGGCAGAAGGTGCACTGCCCATTCCGATTTCCAGGAAACTGGCAGCTGTGGAACCATATCGATTAATTTGTTCACCAAAACCTGTTGATAAAGTGATAAGGATAATGGCCAGAAAGATTGTAATGCGTTTCATTTCAAGCCTCCTTATTTGATAACGGCAAATTTGCCGGTTCTGGTTTCGTGGGCATCTGGGCCCGTTGCTTCAATGTGATAGAGATACATACCGGCTGCAATTTCCAGCCCCTCCCTGGTTAACATATCCCAGTGGACTATGCCGTTCTCAGGATCTCCATTATTGACTTCAATGCGATCCACAAGCGTACCGCTCACTGTAAATATATTGATAACACACTCAGCTGGGATGTGAGTGAACATGATTTTTCTGCGTTGGTTAAGAAATGGATTAGCCACAGCCGATTCCATCATATTTGTAACAACATATGGATTCGGTACAACCTGTATGCTGTCCATTTTTGTAGCCAGACTCACCAGATTAAGAGCATCTGTACTATTTACAGTAAATCGCAGTGAATCGGTTTCCCAGAAAGGCCTATCAAATTTGATTTGATAAACATCATCTGCTACTGGGAAGGTATTCTGTGTGACAAACTTAAAGTTGATCTCAAAGGCGGTAGCTTTCCAGCGATCACGATCCTGGACACCCACTAAAATCTTATCATCGAAGATGTTGAATTCTCCATCGTCATTAAGATCTATTGCCACCATGTCAAATTTCTCATGCATATTATTGGTATCAACAAAACTGGTATTGAGAACATAGAAACTAAAAGGCTGCTGCCAGAGGACATCCAGACCAGAGCTTCCATCCACGTCTCTCACTGTACCTCCACGAGCAATACCCACATAGGCTGAGTCATCATTTGTGAAAATGATGTCATAATCCCATGCTAATAATCGAGATTCAAGTTCAGATGGCACAATGTTCATAAGACCATTGCCCGTCAACCAACCTGATCGAGAGTAGCTGTATTCAGGCTCTAAAACACCTGGATCAATCTCAATCTGAAGTCCGTCAAATACATCAGAAGTGACGCCATCAGGATTAATGGTCGTGAAGTCTGAATATCCTTGACCAACAAGGAGTGAATCGCCCTCAATGCTGAGGATATTTTTGCCTGAGAAATGATCAATATTTTCACTGTACACCACCCTATTGCTGTCCGTTTCATCGAGAACGGAAAACCCACTGGTAGAATAGAATATCCCATGCTCATAGCTGCTCAGTTCTTTAATCGTGTCTACTTCGAAGGTCACGATATAGGTATGATTTTCCTTGAGAGATGTATTTGAGAGGATTTGTGGGTTAACGATACCCGTACCAAACAAATTATCAGGTTCTTCCACAGTAAGATCTGGCTGTACAAAACCCGCTGCCGTTTGTCTTGGCGTAATAATGGCAACATTCTTGCCGTATGAGCGAACTTCTTCTGCCTCATCCAATTCAATAACTGCATTATTCTCAGATGGAGCAATTCCAGGACCTATATCGGGTGCTCCATAGTCATAGGCTACAACTGCATAGTAATAGGTGCGACCATTCTGCACACTATTGTCTATATATCTATGGGATAGCCCGGTTTCAGAGCCAAGGTAATAGGCAGTTCCGTTTAGAAGACCAAAGTCTGTAAAACCCTGTTTCCCATCCTTCAAGTCACATTGGAAAATGGATGTTTTAAAGGTAGGTTGACCAAAACCATCGGTGATAATCTCTGGATCAGCGAGAAATTTATCAGTGGAGCGATAAATTTTGTATCCCTCAAAATCGTTGGCATTCCCAACAAAGGGGTCCCTTGTGCGGGTGTCTGCAATATCATCCCAGGTCAGAATGACACGACCATCAGATGGCGTTGCAGTAAGGGTTGGCATCTTGGGTGGCTGAGCAAAGCGATAGTCCTTTTCATAGATGACCTGAACAATTTTCTTGAGCTCATATAGAGCAGGTGCCCTATGATCATCATCATTCAGTCCGTCAAGATCATCAAATGAATGCAACTCACTCATTGATATGCGCTCTGTTAATCCCTGCTGTAATGGAAATGGACCAGAAGCAAACACTTCAATTAAGTTAGAAGTATTGGTGGTGTATTCCTCAAGGGTATCAGAAGAAACAAGGTTATACATGGCCTGGTCATTTTTAAACCAGGTTGTGGTATTAGATATGGAGTGGCTGGGTACAGGAAACATCTGGAAAGCCGTCAAACCCACCATGTCAGATTCAGAAACATCAGTAAAGTTAAAGTTTGGCTCACAACCAACACCCTCTCTAAAGGAAGGCATATGGTCACATTCTCCCTCATCTGGACCCGTATAATTTAATTCCCCAGGTCCTACCCCATCGAGACCAACATCATCTCCAAAGTATTCAGTGGTCTGATAAATGCCATCTTCGTTCGCATCGAAGCCATCTTCCCAATCCTGATCTTCATCAGCATCCCAGTGATCACGGAGATCCGATTCAGATAAGTTGTAGAAATCCAAAAACTTTTCAAGATTATCAATTGTCGCATAAGGGCCAACAATGGCTGATGGATCATTGTCTCGTTCTTCATTCAAGAGCCCATCATCATCATTATCCAAAAAGTCATTGGGAACGCCGGGACTTTCCAGATAGGCAAAACCCAAGGTACCTGTTTTAACATTTCCAACACCACGGCCACTTACATCCCATGAATAGGACATATCAAGTTCATCGTCAAAGAAGCCTTTTTCATCATCACCATCTGACGCACCAACAGCACTATGGCCGATAGCATTGTCCACCCAGTAACCGAAAGCAACTTCCAGAAGGTCATAATCTGATGTATTTGCAATACTATATTCCCAAAAAATGGCATCACGAGCCTGAGGGTTATTCCATTGGAAGCCTCGTTGTTCGACGCGTAAACCGAGTCCACCCCATGGGGCACCTGGCTGCTGAGTTGCACTGCTTTGAATCACACGACCAGGTCTGGGATAGTATTTTATCTGATCTTCAAACCCCAGATATTCTTGGTCCTGTGCATCATTGACAACAAAATAGGCTTCCATGTCAGCATAGGTGACACCACGGCCAAAACGACCATTCCATTCACCAGGCCACTTTGTGTCGAATCCAACTGAAGGCCAGCCAGCAATAGGCCAGGAATCTTCCAGATGACTCATTGCAGGATATTCACTTGTCAAATTGGAATATCCTTCAACAGGATATAAACCCCACTCCACATCACCGAGAAGGTTTCTATCCATCTCCTCCCGATAACTGGTTTGGAGATAATAAAGTGTATGATGGTCTTTGGTGAGAACTTGTGCCCAATCTGTGAGTGGCACAGAGTCTACAACAGCATCAGTATCTTCGATATAAACTTTTGCACCCAGGAGCAGACCAATACCATCAACCATCTTTGATCCAGTTGAGTTATTGGGCCAGCGAGAAACATTGGGTTTCTGCCATGCTGAAAGTTCAGTGGTGTTTTGGAAGTACATCAGGACCCGATTACCGGTCATGTAGCCCTCCCGTTCAAATTCAGGATCCCCAGCTGGATCAATTGGTCCAACAAAGGGGCGACCTTGAGCGAATACACTGCTCGATCCGAATGCAAAAATCGCAATTAGTAGTAACAGGAGATATGGACGAATTCTCATTGCATCCTCCTAAAAGGTGAGGCCAACGCCAAGTTTAATCTGGCGGGGGGCACTAAAGGCTGAAGGGTCTTGGTAAAGTTCACTATACTCGAAAAAGTCTTCCTTGAAATTAGAAAGATCAGCATCAGTGACAATGGCGGTATACGCACGTCCAGTTTCGCCATTTACCCAATTTTCATTTAAACGATCAAACAGATTATAAATTGATAGGTCAAATTTGAGACCCATTCCTCTCAGGAGTGACATCTTATAATAAGCAGTTAGATCAGCGTGATAACGAATAGGACGATAGTCGTTATTGGGATAAAGATTTACACGGGCCAGAATACTTTCACCCTGTGGGGAAAATGTATAGGGAGCACCTGAATTGAAATATCCTGTAATGGATAAACCATAGTTAGGACCGACATAGCCAAGGGTACCATTTAGCGTGTGGCGTTGGTCCCAGCTCATGGGGATGAATTTATTCACAGGGTCCTGACTGGAACCTGCTCGGTTGAATGCCTGTTGGGGTGAATCAGCATTTCCACGCGTGTACTGCAGCGTGTAGTTCAACCAAACATTGATTGGATTCTTGAAGACGTCAAACTTGACTTCAAGACCACGAACATTGCCATAATCCTTATTGGTGTACTGACCATATTCGATTTGGTTGTAAGTACTTATTACCTTTGTACTTAACAAATTATAAATATCCTTGTAAAAGAGGGATACTTCCAACCCCATACCCGGTCCAACTTCCTGCCAGAGACCGATCTCATATGCCACTGTTTTTTCAGCTTCGAGATTTGAATTTCCTGAAGTAGTGGAATAATCACTGGGAGCTACCAGAAAAGAACCATTTTGGTACATGGCATACATGGGTGGCAACTGGAAAAAGTGTCCGTAGCTAAAGTGCAATATGGCAGCACTTCCTAATTGATAGGCAAGACCTATTCTCGGGCTGAACTGTGATGTAGTTGGTGTGTCTGGGTAAGTAGAAATACGCGTACTATCATCCTCGAAACTCAGTTGATTGGCTGGGTTACGCAGATCACTTGGATAAACGGTAGCTGGGTCAAACCAATCATAGCGAAACCCATAATTAATGACCATTTCATCGTATTCCATTTTATCCTGAATGTATCCAGCAAAATCTGATGGTTTCACTGTATAGACATCAGCATAAACTGAGTTGTCACCATAAATAATTGGCTCGTATAGCGTGGTGGCTAGTTCTGTTCCTTCATGAACGTTGCGGATGCTATGCCATTGGTTGGTGAGCTCGTGTTGGACATAATTGGCGCCGGTCTTGATATTGTGATGGGAATTAATCTGCCAGGTCAGGTCGAATTTAATACCATTGTCAACCATCCAGCGCTCGCTGTGGTCCTTGTTCTGTCCACCTGTGCTAACCCCAACACCATAACTATTCGAGAAAACATCGTTTACATACTTGATACTCAATGGATCTTCATATAAATAGTTTCCATTATAGGTGTCAGTTGAGGACAGCTTTAATTCATAGAAAAGACTATTAGTAAGCAAATGATTCAGTTGAAATACTGAGAAATTAGATTTACGATAGCTGCTGGCCATCCCATTGGGATTATAACGTGACCCATGGTTGTAGCCATCCCAGCGGTCATTATTGATGGAGTGCATGAATGAAAATTTGATGCCTCCAGTGAGATTAAAAACCAACTTTCCAAGGAAAGATCGATTTAATGAACCATTCATAGGTACCAGAACGCTGTCACCTGTGGCCTCAGTGATCCAGTTGGCACTGCTGTCTGCAGTATAATCACTATAGTCATCAACACTATAGCGTGAAATGCCGTTGAGGTGATTGCGATTGTTTTGATACCGCGTATTTATAAAAAAGGTGATTTTGTCGCCTAAAACGGGACCGCTTAATTGAAATTTATAATCTTCGTTCTGGTTTACAGAAAAGGAGTCTATGCCCTTAAATATATCATTATTCTCAGTGATATAATTGGCCATCCCAGTATAGAATGACCCTTGAAATTCTTTGCTGCCATCTTTTGTAACAGCATTCACCACACCACTCATGGCGCGGCCATATTCAGCGTTAAATGTTCCTGTAATAACTTCCAAATCACTAATGGATTCTGGCTCGATCTCTACAGAGGCTGAACCACCACCAAAACTCTCATCAACTGGGATACCATCAATGAGATATGAAACTTCTGTTGAGCGCCCACCTCGAAAGTGACCATCTACAACGCCGGCCTGCATATTTACAACTGCTCCCAAACTCTCAACTGGTAAAATCTCTAACTGCTCTGATGAAATATTCTTAATGGTACCTGTCTGATCCTTTTTCATGGCCATACGCTCGACCTCAACTACGACAACTTCCCCTGTGATAGTGGCAGTTATCATTCGTACATCGATAGGTATGGTTCTGTTAATTGAGACCGCGATACCTTCAACTATAACTGGTGCATAACCAATCATATCCACACGCAAATCATAATGCCCCGGGCTAATATTGAGAATAAAATATCTTCCCTCAATATCTGCCGCAGCACCCATTTGAGTGTCCAGCAACATGACATTTGCCCCAGGAAGTGCTTCACCGGTGACATCATCAATAATGGTTCCGGCAATTTTTCCCGTTGTCTGAGCAGCGAGGCTACCAACAAATAGGAGTGACAAACCTGCGAATGTCAAAAGTCTGCGATGGAGTTTACTTAAGTCAAATTTCATCATCATTTACCACTTTGCTAAGTGAAGGGGGAACAGACTCTAGTTGTCCATCCCCCCCACAGTTTATAACTCTATATCAACAACAATCTTATTTCATTAAGATCATTTTTTGTGTACTGGTAAAGTTACCAGCTTCCAGACGATACATATAAATACCTGAAGCAAGTGCTCCAGCCTGGAATTGGATCTCATGAGCGCCAGCCTGCTGAAAATCATTCACCAGAACCATTACTTCCTGACCCAAAACATTATATACAGTCAATTTTACAAGTTCGGATTGTCCGATTTCGTAATTGATGATTGTACTTGGGTTGAAGGGGTTAGGATAGTTTGTGCTCAATGCATATGTAGCAGGTGCCTCTACATCATCAATTGCTGTACCACCTGCACCAATAAATGAATATGACCATACAGCAGTTGTCTGCCAGGCATTGTCAGTATTGGTTGGTGAGCTCATGACGTTGCCTTCCCAGGCACTACCATCATTATCATGGATTACGGGTTCCATAATAATACGGTCGCCTTCAGTGGGAGTATAGCGTGCATCAGAGAAGCCGCTAGCCATTGCCAGGGAGTCTAAAGAAACCTTAGCCTCGAAGACATAGTCAGGATTGAAACCTTCAAAATAGTAGTTTCCATCACCTGTAACCGACATGGTCAACTGACCATCAACATCACGAACCAGTGTCTGATCGCTGAAAACCAACTTATAGTCTGGTTTGTCACCGCGGAACATGGCATTGTGTCTTGGACCTGACTGGTCATAGAGACCAAAGAACAGCTCAAAGGCATCCATTTCCCACCAGTTACCTTCACCTACATAGCCATTATAGACATTGTCTGTGACCTCACCAGCTATATACATGAAATCATCATCCATGGCAATATAGAGGTTTGCAGATGCATCATCATTGTTGTCTACAGCACCCCAGATAGCTGAAATACCCCATGAGTTAGGATCTCCAATAAAGAAAGGAGTAACATCGGCCCATTCATCAAGAAAACCATCAGCGGCAAAGCCTGCTGGGGCATCCAATGAAATGGTTGGGATTCCAAGCGCTGTGTTGGTGTATGAACTTGGTGATAAACCAGGCTCCCCAACATTGGCAGAGGCATCCGTACATGCAACAGCATAGTAGTATTCTACAGATGCGTCGTCGTTAGCAGTGTATAAGTAATGAACGACACTTGGTGCACCTTCAAGATGGCCTGCTTTAAGAACATCTACGGCAGGATCTTCAAGATCTGTGATTGGTGACATGCTGGCGTAGACTGCATAAGTTTCGCCTTCTTCACCAGGAACATCTTCCCAGGTTACCAGGTTATAGTTTGTACCAGGTAAGGCACTGACATTCAGTGGTGGTGGTGGTGGATCAGAATCCACACCGCCCAGGTTCACGAGATATACGTCGTCAATAGCATATTCACAGTTGCTGCCATCCCAACGGGTTACCACGATAACGCCACTTGCTTGGACAGTACCTACTGGCATTACCATCTGGCCAGAATACATGCCATAGTCAGAAGTGGTTTCAAATAGAATATCGCCAGTATCTCCAACGATATTTCCAGCTGCATCCTTGGCTTCTAACTTCCATCCGATGAAGGCACCACCGGCACCACCATCTGTGAGGTCTTTAATGTATCCACCCATTTCCCAGGTCTCGCCTGGAGCGGCAGGAATTGAATCTTCTGTATAGAAGACACCCCAAGCAGCACCATTCTCAACACCTAATGAGGCATAGAAACTACCTGTGCGGGCCATATCAGCATCTTCGACGATCAAGGTATGGGCCTGGCCACCACCAGCGTTTACAGCACCCCAACCAAAATCATCTTCATTGACATCAGCAAACTCAAAACTGGCATTTCCCAGCTCATTTCTTGAGCCAGTAAGTTTGAAATCATCAAAAATTACAGAACCAGTAACCACATCACCTACGCCGCTACCACTCACTGAGAACTCAAGAGCAAAGCCTTTGATACGGTCTTTGTCCAACTGCAGGTTGCCAGGAGTTCCTGACCAACCAGTATGGGTCCAACCAGCATTGTCCCATGAATCAGTGCCTTCAAGAAGCATATTCACGGTGTGCCAGCCTGGTTCATCATCCAGGATATAGCTGAATGAATACCAGAATTCACCAAGATCACTGTAACTGGAATCAGTGACATCACCATAATCGAGAAGATTAAGTCTCAGGTGAACACGACCCAATGAATCCTGGGGAACAACATTATAATATGAAAAAGAGAGACTGTCATACAATGACCAGTCATAAACTCCTGTACTTAAGGTATCAGGATAGCGATGCTGAAGTTTTGTATAACCACCCCAACTCTCGGAATTATGAATGCTGTAGTCAACTCTCATTGCTGCGTCACCTTCTAAAACGATATCGGAAACGTAGCTGGTTTCGATCCAACCAAGAGTTGGATCGGCATTTGTGCTAATAGCATAGTGAGCAGCTGGATTCTCAACTGCACCACCTTCTGTAACAGGTTCAAAATATTCCCAATAGTTGGTGTCAGCAGCAGCAACATCAAAATTATTGATGACCTGCGCGTGACCCACAACCATGAGGAGCATAAGAACCATGCTAAATCGTAACACTGTCTTCATTGTGTAACCTCCTTGTGTTGTTGTATCTTCATATATTATGCAAATCTTACCCAAAGGGCAAGAATAGCAACGACTAGAATTATTGATGCGATAATGTTATTCCTATTCCATTTGGCGTCCTGAACATCCATTCTACGACTAAGATCAGTCTGCATCTCAGACGCTGTGGCCATGGTCAGACCTAAAATTTGGCGCTTGTCTGGTGGTGCAGTAAAAAGGCTCACCGTAACAACCACGCCGACTGACACCAGGAACAAGAATATGGCAAAGTGCAAAAAGTTCATGGTGGCAAACCAATTAAAGCTGCCTAAAGAAGTACCTGACTTAACCATGATCTCGAGAATAAATCGTAAGGCGCCAAGCACAGCCCCAACACCCAGTGCTGAAATAGCGCCAGTAGCATTTGCCCTACTCCAGAATATCCCCAGCACAAAAACTGCAGCGATGGGCGGACTGATATAGGCCTGTACACTTTGCAGATAGACAAATAACTGACCACTCAACATGGTGATAAGCGGAACGGATAAAACACCGAGGACAACCATAACTGTTGTAGCCAGACGACCCACCAGGACCAACTCTACTTCTGAGGACTCCGGTCTGAAATTTTTATAAAAATCAATGGTGAATAAAGTTGAGGTGCTGTTAAAGACGCTTGATAATGATGACATCAATGCGGCCAACAAACTGGCGATAACAATACCCTTGACCCCAGAGGGAAGTAAATAGCTGGTGACCAGTGTTGGATAAGCCTCATCCCCTGTGGTTCCAAAAAGAGCAGCAGCGATCAATCCAGGCAGGACCAGAATAAATACTGGTAAAATTTTTAGAAACCCTGCCAGGATGGCACCTGATCGGGCGTGATTGATATTTTTAGCGCTGAGGACGCGCTGGACGATAAACTGATCGGTACACCAGTACCAAACGCCTAGAATGGGCGCTCCGAATATGATCCCTGTCCATGGAAAATCGGGATGGCTAAAGGCTTTAAACATTTCAAAGTATTCTGGTGGGAGCTTAGCCTGCAATCCTGTAAAGCCCCCTACTTCGTTCAGACCAAGCAAGGTCAGGGCAATGGCACCACCGATGAGAATAACAGCCTGTACCAACTCTGTATAAATGACTGCACTGAGTCCACCTGCAATCGTATAAATCCCAGTCACAATAATTAATACGATGGCTGAAGTCATCATGTCCCAACCCAGGATCTTATTGAGAAGTAATCCACCAGCAAAAAGGGTCACTGAGATTTTTGTAATGACATAGGCGACAATGGAAACAGATGTAAGGTACATACGACTGGCCTTGCCATATCGTCTTTCCAGGAATTCAGGCATGGTAAAAACACCTGACTTCAAATAGAAGGGGACAAAAATCCAACCCAGGAAAAGGACCATGAAAGCAGCAAGCCACTCAAAATGTCCTACAGCCAAACCACTGCTAGAGCCAGTGCCTGCCAGGCCGATAAAATGTTCACTCGATATATTTGAAGCAAAGAGGGAAGCACCAATAGCAATCCACCCCACATTTCGTCCTGCGAGAAAATATTCGGTGCTGTCAGTCGTTCTCCGAGAGAAATAAATCCCTATTCCTATGACAATGAGGAAGTACAGGATGATGACAGCGAAATCAAGTCCGCTCATGCATGACCTGTAGAACATTTGCTAATTTGATCAAGAATTTTCATTACTTACTTATTAATAGGTCAAATACCAGACCAGTCATGCCGATTCTTCTCAATCCCTGCTTGTCAGGTTTGGATATTGTAGTGGTAACGAATACCTAGGGGGAGTGAAGTTGTTTGTATATCAAGGGTTTACAAATGATTATCCAGTTATTTAAATCAAAAATATTAACTGAAACTATTATAGCGTGAAGCTGAGGTAATCTTATTAGAGGGGAGCATTTGCTTATTATAGGAATAATAATATTATTATAATGATAACCCGTTTAGGATTCTATTTCAAACCCAGCTCCTTACACATCCTGTGAAAATTTGGGGGAGCCAATCCAAGCTTGCCAGCTGCTTCTGTATCGGTGCGGCTGTGCAATCGTACAAACTCAAAATATTGTTTACGAAAATTTTGCTCTACATCTTTCAGAGGCATGATATTTTCTGTTGAGAAGACTGGATTTGCCAAACCGGTAACTGAATCTTGTGCCTGTACATCCATGGCAAGTTCAACCACTTCCCTGGTGATTATATCGCTGCTTAGAATGACAAGCCTCTGGGTCACATTCTTCAGCTGGCGAACGTTTCCTGGCCAGTGGAATTGCTCAAGCAAATCCCAGGCATCATCGGTAATTGCAGGAAGCACAATACTCAAGTCGGCGCAATGGTGACCAACAAAATAGTTCACAAGCGTACGGACATCTTCTTTACGCTCTTTTAAGGAGGGTGCTTGAATATTGAGGATATTCAACCGATAATAGAGATCCTCACGGAATAGATTTTTTTTCATCAATTCTTTGAGATTTTTGTTGGTGGCAGCGATCACCCTCACATCCACATTGTGGCTCTTTTTTCGACCAATTTTGTCCATTTCTCCAGTTTCCAGAACACGCAACAGTTTGGCCTGTGCCAAATAAGGTAACTCAGAAATCTCATCCAGAAAAATGGTCCCATTATTAGCCTGTTCAAACAGACCTGCCTTATCCTCTGTGGCTCCAGTAAATGCTCCCTTAATAAAACCAAAGAGCTCACTCTCAATCAGTTCATCGGGAATAGCAGCGCAATTCACTGTGACAAAATTTTCATATCGACGACTGCTTTGATAATGGATGTTCCTGGCGATCAACTCCTTCCCTGTTCCTGACTCACCAATGACCAGTACATTGGCGTGGGTCGCAGCATACTTGGCAATGCGTTCCCGCACCTGTAGAATACTTTCAGATTCTCCAAGCATGGGTCGTTCCTGGATGATCCTGGCAATTTTTTTATCCAGACGGCTCTGCGATTGCATGCGCTCATTTTCAAGCTGTCTTTTCTCTGCTGCGTTCATGATGGTCAAGATGAAATCAGTGGGTTGATAGATAAAATCTTCAATATCAGAAGGATATTTGGTTCCAAACCAATAGGCACCGCTCTCAATCAATTGATTGGCAAAATGCAAGTCAGTCTGGTTAATGGTCATTTTGGTGATGACAATGATCTGAATGCTGGGATCAACTTTTTTCAGACGTTTGATAAGTCGTTCACCATACAGCCCACCTGATATTTGATAATCGAGTATAGCCACATCATAGGGACCCTTTTTCTCAAGGGTCTGAATCGCATCCTCCCCTGTGGAAACAATATCTTGAATGAATATTCTTTCCCGATGAGGTGCGATGGTGTTTTTAATTCTACGAACATCAAACTCTTCATCTTCTATTAAGAGCACTTTTATCTGATCATATTCCATAATTTATCCTGTGGGGGCCTGCAAAGTAAAGCAAGCGCCTCCTGCTTCTCTATTATGAGCATCGAGCACCCAGTCACATCTGCGGCTTATTTCCCAAGCCAGGTAACACCCGTATCCAGAGTTCTGGCTCCCATCTTTTGTACTGACTGATTCCTTGAAAATAGCTTTTCTACCAGATTCATCGGCTTGTAGCAATTCTGGGGACAACCCTTTACCATTGTCACAAATACCAACCAGGAGTTGCTTATGCTCCTGGTCAAAGCTGGTGGAAATTTCTAAGGTGAGATTATGATCTACGTTATGCTCTATGGCATTTTGGATCAAGGGTTCAATAATCTCCCAGACCACATATTCATTGACGTGGAGGATTGGAATATCCTCAGCAAAATTTAGTTCCACGCTGACGGCTTTGCTTTCGCTCACCTTATACACTCGTTGAAATATGTTTTCTACTACGAATTGGATTACTTCATTAATATTGGTCTGAAAGATTGGGTTACGAATGACATGCAGCGGTGGATCATAGGTTTTCATATCATAAATCACCCGAGAAACGAAGTTTGCGTATTTTGTAACGCGGTTTCGAGTCTCGTCCAGATTTTTATCCTGCAAACTCCTGAGATCTTCCTTAATAAATCCCATCACTTTTTCGGCTTTGTGATGGGTGTGGTAAATGCGCTTTGTAAACAGTGATTCTTTTTGGTGTTCCACTTGTTCACGTAGTTGTTTTGACCTTTGGTCAAACAGTTGGTGCTGGACCTCATCCCGCTCTTGTGCAGTATAGGAATGTATGAAAAACATTGCCAGGAATCCCACAAGAATGAGACCTGTAAACAGGACGCCACTCTGATTATAAGCTGATTCAATAAGGGAAAGAAATCCTGCGACGTCAGGCGTTACGCGCATATAAGCCGCACCGGCAATCTCACCCCTGTCATAGAATGGAACAAGCACATGGAAAGTATTGTTACCTTCCAGCGAACTGACAATTTGCTCATCAGCCAGTAAAGTTTGAATGTTTTCATGGTAGTAGAGAACGGCATTATTAGCAGAAGGCTGGTTATCAATCAATAGCGTAGAATCTGAGTCAAGATAAAGATCATAAATTTCCTCACCCTCCCTGAGAGCAAAAACCTTCCCTCCTTGGCTAACCAGGAGATAGACCTCATCAATATTCCTCTGGAGCATCTGCTGACTTAATAGTTTGTCAAAAGACTGAATTGTACTTTCTCGATTATCACTATCTACTGAATTGTCTGTTCGACCATGTTCAATGAGAAGCTCAAGGGCAGTTGTGGTCAGATCAGCTACGCGCTCTGCAGAATCTCGTCGGTAATATTCCATGGCCTGTTGGAATATCTGGTGAGTAGACTGGCTATTTATAAAGGAGAGTGCAGTCTGGAAAACAACGACCACAATGAACAGCACAAGAATATGCTGAATTTCAAAATGATAGCTTTCAAATCTTTGTGGAAGTTTCAAAAGGGACTTCCTCTATCCAGGACGCCATCAATCTCCTCTTGTGCCTCTATCAACCCAGCTTCAACTTCGATTTCACCAGACAATATTTGGTGGAGCTTTGAAGAGAGGATATCAGAGATAAGGGTATACTGATCCAGCATAGGGCGATGAAGCCCCTTTTGCATCATTTTCTGAATGAGCTGCAATCTTTCCTGGCGTGGTCCAGCCTCTGCTCGACTGTAAAACTCCCGCTGAATGGGTAGAAGACCTTCACTTTCATAGAATATCTGTTGACCTTCCATTGACGATGCAAATTTCATGAATTCTATTGAAGCGTCCTTGACCGGTGAATGCTTGGAGAGCATCATATTCCATCCACCAAAAACGGGTGTAGATTTACCCCCGGCGAAATGAGGAACAGGTGCTATTTCAAGTTTGCCAAACAAATCTGGATCAAAACGTTGGTAACCCTCATTGTTTACCGTAGGCCATCCCCTTACAAAGGGAATATCATTTGCCAGAGCAAAACGAATGCAATCATCCTCAGTCATGGCAAGCGCCTCATTTGGGGCAAAATTTGTCTTGAACATCTCGCGCATAAATCGAGTGCGCTCCACAATCAAGGGATCTCTCAAATCCAGTAGATTACCTGTCAATTCATTCTGCAATGATTGCCCTAAAACTTCATTGAAATTGCAGATTAAGCCTTCATAAGCAACGGCTTGAGGAATAAACATTGGCTGATCTGGAAAATATAAATTTCTTAGTTCTAGCATCTCCTCCCAGGTAATAGAATGCTGTATACGCTCAACAATTTCTGCCCCCTGTGGCAACGCCATTATCATGTCTTTTCGATAATATAAGGCACCAATGTCCGTGTAAAGGGGGATGGCATATAATATGTCTTTTACATAGCAGGTTTTTAGCGGTTGGGGCACCATTTTTTTGAGAAGCTGTGGTGCAAAGTAAGGCGCCAAAGGTTCGGCCCATTTTGTAAATCGTGGAACCCAGATTAAATCCACAGAGAATACATCAATCCTACTGCTACGACTTCGTAAGTTCCTGGCTATCAGCTCTTTTCTCTGATTGGTGTTGAATTTTGAAAAGGGCAGATCAATTGCTATAACTTCAATTTCATCTTTATGCAATTCATTGAATTGCCTGATGATCTCTGCGTGACCTACACCAATGTTATCGGCAAAATAAACCCTCTCAATTCCATCAGTATTGAGTGGATTTGTTCCCAGTGGAAATGAAGAAATCAAAAAAGATATGAGGAAGATCAGAGCGCCGATGGAAAATAAAAATGGCAAGCTGGTCGATAAGGACCTTAATCGTGGTTTCTTTTGCTGATCTTCTTGTTCTTGAAAGTTATCCATATTATTGAAATGATAATAATTGGCGTATCAAAACAATACAAGTCCTAAGTATGGCATATACGAGAATCTCATTGTTCAAAAGGCAAATCAATTAATTTTCCAATTAATTATAAAACCATGCCCTGACGTGGACTTGAAGCCACTCCTGAGCAAGTCATAAAAGTATTTCGTGTTACCCATATATTTACAATAGCTTAAGCATGGATTTGCTAGCCACCAATGATGAATAATTTCCTGGTATTTATTCATCATTTGCACGCTCACATTTATCTCATAGCCAAAATTGTCTTATTAGTCGATACATGGCACTCAAATTGAACCTCCTCTCTCCTTAAAATCTGGTGGTGGTCTTCCCCCCCCCTTTTTTTCAGGAGTTTGAATGCAAAATATTATAGCTACACATAAATATCTTCTGCCGCTCATTGTTGGATTGCTCATAGGCAGCTGCAACACAACCGAACCTGTGGTAAGACATGAATCAATCCATGGCAAAAGTGTTGAAACCATCGTCGAGATGATGACCCTTTCAGAAAAAGTGGGACAAATGACTCAAGCGGGGAGGAATTACCTCGTTAAAGAAAAAGATATTAAAGATTACTATTTAGGCTCCCTGCTTAGCGGCGGGGGATCTGCCCCAAGAAACAATGAGCCTAGCTCCTGGGCGGATATGTTAGATGGGTATCAAGCAGTTGCTGCCGAAACTCGACTGGGTATTCCTCTCATGTATGGGATAGATGCCATTCATGGTCATAACAACGTTGTTGGGGCAACCATCTTCCCCCACAATATTGGGTTGGGAGCCACAGGAAACGCTGTCCTTGTCGAAGAAATCGCTAGAATCACAGCCAAAGAAGTACGAGCCACAGGAATCAATTGGACATTTGACCCGTGTGTGGCTAACTCTCGAGATGAACGTTGGGGACGAGCCTACGAATCCTATGGTGAAGATCCTGCACTCATTTCTGCCCTGGGCCGGGCACAGGTTGAGGGATATCAAGGTGCCTCATTAAGTTCCCCTGAGGCCATCGCTGCTTGCACAAAACATTATATTGGAGATGGTGCCCCAACCTGGGGTACGGGCTCAGGCGGTAACATTGACCGTGGGGATGCTCAGATTTCTGAAGCTGAATTGCGCTACCTTCATCTTCCACCCTACCTGGCAGCAATTCAAGCTGAGACTGCTACGATAATGGCCTCCTACAATAGCTGGAATGGCCTGAAGCTCCATGGACACAAATACCTCATGACCGACCTTCTAAAGGGAGAATTAGGATATGAGGGCTTCATCATTTCTGATTGGGCAGCCATTGATGAACTCCCTGGCAATTATAAAAGTGATATCATTGAGTCAATAAATGCAGGCGTTGATATGGTCATGGTGCCAGGAAATACTTCAGGGAGTGGATCTAGCTATAGAGATTTCATCAAAAAGTTGAAACAAGCTGTTAATGAAGGCTCCATTGAGATGTCGCGTATTGACGATGCCGTCACCCGCATCCTCAATGTGAAGAAAAGGATGGGTTTGTTGGATGCCCTCTATTCCAATGACCGCAGTTTAATAGCATCAGTTGGCTCTTCTGAGCACCGAGCTGTGGCGCGTCAGGCAGTAAGAGAGTCTGTGGTCATGCTAAAAAATGAAGGGGTTCTCCCCCTTTCAAAAGATTTGGCTACCATCGTTGTGGCCGGACGAGGTGCTGATAATGTGGGTATGCAGTGTGGCGGATGGAGTATAGCCTGGCAAGGCGGTATGGGTAATATTACCCCAGGGACAACGGTTCTGGATGGAATTCAAGCAGCAGTATCACCTTCTACACAGGTCATTCACTCCCCAGATGGTCTTGCTGCAGCAAATGGAGATGCAGTTATCGTGGTTGTTGGGGAAGCACCCTATGCCGAGGGCCACGGAGACCGAGATGATCTATCATTGTCAAACGAGGATATATCTGTATTGAATCGAGTGCAGGCCAGTGGCAAACCAATGGTGGTAATCCTCCTGTCAGGTCGTCCCATGATAATTAGCGATATTGTCGAAGCTTCAGATGCTTTCCTGGCTGCCTGGCTGCCTGGGACTGAGGGTAATGGGATCACTGATGTGATTTTTGGGGATTACAATCCCTCTGGAAAACTTTCAGTGACCTGGCCCACAGGCATGAGTCAAATTCCAATTAACCTTGGGGACAGCAACTATTCCCCACTCTTTCCAGTTGGTTTTGGTTTGAGTTTTTAACCGTTGCGTATGCAAAACGAAGGAACTAAGCTAAAGCTGATATGAAACAACTACTAAAGATCTCCTCCACAGTCTGTTTCATGGCTGTGATTCTACCCTCGCTGCTACTTGGTCAATCCTTAATTCTGAATGAAATTGTGGCTTCCAATCAGTCGAGTTTGAACGATGAGGATGGTGACACGCCGGACTGGATAGAAATTTACAATACCTCCCCATCTACTGTTGACCTGCAAGGTTATGGTCTTTCTGATGATATCAGCGATCCTTATAAATGGACGTTTGAAACTGGGCAAATTGGCGGTGGTGGTCATACTATCATTTTTGCTTCAGACAAAGATAGACAAAGTTTAAACATCAGTTGGAACCTCCTCTATGATGAAGGTGATCTATGGCGTTTTTTCGTGGGAACCTCTAATCCACCTGCTAATTGGAAGGATTTGGATTTTACTGAAAGCCAGTGGGATGAAGGTCCCAGTGGCTTTGGTTATGGGGATAATGATGACAACACTATCATCCCCACCACCATGTCAGTTTATATGCGCAATACGTTTACAATCGGCGATACATCAGCTACACCAGGGATACTGTTTCATATGGATTATGATGACGGATACATCGCCTACATGAATGGAATTGAATTCTCCCGAGAAAATATGGGTGTTCCAGGCGGTACCCTAAACAACAATACACCGGCAGCATCCTATACAGAACCTTCGCTACCAGGGGGAATTGATCTCCCCTACACCCTCATACCAAAAGATTTGTTTATGGAGGGAGACAATGTGATTGCTATTGAAGTACATAATCACAGTACCAGCTCCTCGGATCTAACAGCAATTCCATTTCTGAGTATGGGCCAACTTGGTGGATCAGGTTCGCCCCTGCCAGACTATCTACTCGCCCCAGAGCAGAGCCAATTCCACACCAGTTTCAAGATTGACAGTGATGGCGAGCTGGTCATGCTAACCAGTCCTGACGGGGGAACTCTTGACTCAATCAGAACTCCAGAGTTACCAGCGGACATCAGTTGGGGTCGCGAGCCTGATGCCAGTAGCAATTTGTTTTACTTCAACCCGCCCACTCCAGGCGAAGCAAATATCGGAGGATTCGCCACCCTGGCCGAACCACCTACCCTATCGCCAGAACCTGGATTTTACAATGGTGGCATTGCTTTAAGTATGGGCGCGGTGCCCCAGGGCAGGATATATAAGTATACTACGGATGGCAGCACACCAAACCTGGGCTCAGCGACCTATTCAACACCCCTGTCCATTACCCAGACCACCGTCATTCGAGTCATGAGCTGCGCTCCAGATGGAACCAATCCCATCCATTCATCCTATAGCTATTTTCTTAACGAAGATCCCTATCTTCCAGTTGTGTCACTCATTTTTGAGCCAGGTGCATTCTTTGACAATGATTCTGGTATGTATGTCATGGGATCAAGTGCTTCTCAATCTTTTCCTCATTTTGGTGCAAATTTCTGGGAGGATTGGGAACGACAGGTCCATCTTGAATATTTTGAGGATGGCGATGATCTAAGTTATTCTGCTGCAGCCGGTGCAAAGATATTCGGCGGCTGGAGTCGTGGCAATCCGCAGAGATCGATTTCGCTTTTTGCACGGGGACGATATGGGACAAGTAAGTTTGACTTCCCCTTCTTCCCTGAGATTGACATCGATAAATTCGAGGCCATCGTACTCAGGAATGCAGGCAATGATTGGAATTCTTCAGGCTATCGGGATGGTATGATGACCGGTCTGGTCTCTGAGAGGGATATTGACAAACAAGCTTTTCAACCAGTAGAGGTCTACTTTAACGGTGACTACTGGGGTATCTACAATATGCGGGAGAAGGTCAATGAGCATTTTGTAGCAAGTCATCACGATCTGGATGCAGATGATATCGATTTATTGGCTATTGACGGCAGTGAAGTGGTACATGGTGAAAATGATCAGTATGTGGGTTTGATTGATTATGTGAATAGCCATGCTCTCAACACAGACCTGGATTTTGAATACATCGAGGAACGTGTTGACCTCAATAACTTTATTGATTATCAATTGTCTCAGATCTATTTCGACAACCAGGACTGGCCAGGCAACAACATTAAATTTTGGCGTTCTCGACTACCAGGCGGAAAATGGCGATGGATCCTATACGATACAGATTTTGGATTTAGCATTTGGAGTAATAATAACTACATAAGAAACACCCTGGAATTTGCCACTGATCCAAACGGACCTGGTTGGCCAAACCCGCCATGGTCCACCCTGCTCTTGAGAAAATTTCTGACCAATCCTGGATTTAAGCAGGATTTTATACTGACGGCTTGCGACTTGTTGAACCAGACATTTGAATATGACAGAGTTGAAGCAGCGTTGAACTTTCATCAGGAGTGGCTTTTGCTATCGCTTCCAGATCATATCGCCCGCTGGAATCACATCAATATTACCAACTGGTACAACGAAGGCATCATCATGGATAATTTTGCCTTGAATCGACCCTATTATATGCGCAACCATTTCAGAAATAAATTCAATCTGGGTGCAGATAGTGATCTTCAAGTTAATGTGGAACCAGCAGATGCCGGTCTGGTTCGAGTACATTCCATTATTCCGGAAAGCTATCCATGGGTGGGTACATATTTTTCCACCGTCCCCCTTGATGTGCGCGCCATTGCGCTGCCAGGCTATCAATTCTCACACTGGGAAGGTATACCTGTTGAAGATGTGGATCTGACCATAAGTATGTTTTCAGATGTGAATTTAACGGCTGTTTTTGTCCCAGTATCACCTGAGGATGGAGCCCTTGTGATCAATGAGATCAACTATAATTCTGCCAATGATAATGATTCGAAGGACTGGATCGAGTTATATAATGGAACACTTGCCAGTATCGAACTGGATGGGTGGACTATTAGCGATGCTTCTGACGACAATCAATTTGTACTGCCAAATCTATTGATTCCAACAGGAGGCTACTTAATCGTCAGTAGTGACTCCATGGCTTTTAGATCTGTTCATGGCGATAATGCCCGCATTGTAGGTGACTTGGATTTCAATTTCAGCAATGGTGGCGAACTGATTCGGCTGTTTAATTCCGATGCTATCCTCATGGATAGTGTTCGCTATGATGATGAAGATCCGTGGCCAACTGAGCCGGATGGTGATGGACCAACATTAGAGCTAACCCATCCCAGCCTGGACAATGGAATGCGCTCTAGCTGGGCCACATCTGATAACCTGGGCACACCTGGAACACAGAATAGCCGCTTCGCAAATCCTTCTGCCCTGGCTGAACATAACAGACCTGTTGACTTCAGATTGGGCATGGCCTTCCCCAATCCTTTTAATGCCAGAGTAAGCATTCCTTATGTCCTACCTGAAACAGGATCGTTTCAGATAGAAATATTTGATCTTCGTGGTCGCAACATTCAATCTGAGACCATTGAGTCTACTGGGGGTATTAGTGGAATATATCATTGGGATGGTACCAATGAATTTGGGAAAGATTGTAGCTCTGGAATGTATGTGGTTCGTTTAAGTCAAAATGAAGTAGCCACATCCCGGAAAATTGCTCTACTCCGATAGGAATATCTACTCAACCAATTTAGCAGTTCCAAAATTTGATGGGGATTGATAGGCATTGTCCCGCCGAGTAAACCACGATATTTTCCCATTTCTCGTATTACTGTCATTGTCATTTACATGAACATCAAGACCTAAATAATGATTTGCGATGGCTATCCCACCAAGACTATCCCAGGGAATTGCAATCTCCACATCATATCCATCTGGGTGCCGCACCTGCTCAACAGTGGCACCTTCAAAGTGAGCCCCGATATCCGCATACACCTCTCCACCATCTAGAACAAAACGCAGTTGGAATTCATCCTCACCATAGAATTTTGATTTGCTATTATCAGCATCCAGGTAAATCTCGATTCCGTCATTCAAATGGTCCACAGAAGAGGTAGCACTGAGACTATCATCATGTATCTCAATATAAAAATACAAGTTTTCCCAATCCCATAATGTGCTAAACCATGCTGTGAGATCCACCTCCCCTTCGACGGATCCAGAAATCCGATGATTCAGAGCTAGTTGGTCTGAAGACTCCCAGACATCGTCATAAGCACCATCAATTTCAGGAGGTTTCGCACTAAATTTTATTTGATACCCCTCAAAATCCTCCCATTGGATTTGACTTGTTTGAGATTGAGCTCGCCCAACTGTATTCCACACCTTTGCATGGAAGTTCCCGGTCCTTAGATCAAAAGGCAAATCATGGAGATACAATTCAAAACCCGTAGCATTTGGGAGAATTTTCCCATTTCTATACCATTGATACTGCAAGGGATACCCTGAAGCTTTCACCCTTATTATACCTGGATACCCAGTCATAAATATTTTATCTGCGGGTGATTGGAGGATGGTTGGTTTTCTCAGCTTAAGTGTCCTGGCATAAGTCTGGGGATCTAAGGGGTGCAAGGATTCAACCATTCCAGGCAGAAAGTCACACGCCTTCGAATTGGTCATCCTGGCCTGTTTGAATAGCCATCTTTTTGCCTGCCATTTACGGGGTCTGGGACCTTGACCATTCCAGTAGGCCAGAATCTTTTTAAACCCTTCTGTTTTCCTGATACTCCAGGGTTGCCGGTTCAGCTCAAATTTTTTGTGGGTCCACCAATTCCAGCCCACATTGGCTTCTTCAAGAAATTGGGTGGACTTTTTATACAACTCCCAGGGTGGATCCTGCTCTCCGGTCTCACCATGCCAGAGGGGGATATCATATTTGATGCGTAACTTATCCCAGCGTTGTAGACCTCGCGCAGAGTTGGTTGGTGGGTAAGAATGGAAGGCCATAACCAAGTGTGGATCCCAATCCATGGGCTCCAGGGCAGAAAAATCCTGTGCCCAATCATCGCCTTCGATAAAGATGATACCATCACTATCAGTTGCACGAATGACTTGTGTGAGGCGAACATATAGTTCCCTGAGCAGGCCAGGATCAACGCCATCATATCTTGCCAGAAGGGGCTCGTTCAGGAGATCATATCCCACGATACAGGATTTATCTGCATATCGCCTGGTAATAGTGTCCCAAAGATCAATAGTCTGAGGCCAATATGTGGACTTCTCTGTCCATAGGCGAGCTTCACCATCACTATCTGAAATATTCTCGGCATTTTGTCCACCAGGAGCTCCATGAAGGTCCCAGATGACACCCATACCTGCATTTTCACACCATTCAACAAAATCATCAAGGTATTGAAAGTTTTTTTCATTGTATAGGTATGGAGCCTGAAAGGGTTGGCCGTCACGTGGTTGAATCATTGAAGCCAGCAGAGGAACTCTCAGTGTGTTCACCCCAAACGACTTCATTATTTCAACATCTTCCCGGGTAACAAAATTTGAATAGTATAAATCCCAGAATTTCTGGGCATTTTTTGTGCCGAGAAGGTCTTCAATGGCTGCTTCAAATTGTCGCGGTCGGTCAAGCTTTCTGATACCCCACATATACCCCTCAGGAAGCAACCAGCCCCCCAGCCCAATGCCACGGAGCTGAACGATCTCCCCAGTCTCGATGTCAATAATATTCTGACCATCTGTGGTATAATATGCGTGGAGGCTTGATCCCAATATGAGCAATATGCATATTGTCAGAAACCATTTAATCATGTTCATTTTTGTCCCCTGGTAATCATCAATTAGAATATCTACACCCTTCAGGCTGGGGAGCCTTGTTGATTGATTAAGCTTCCCATTAATTCGGTAAGAAGACTGTAAGCCTTTGTGGCTAACGTTATTATGTAAGATTCAGAACTAGAATTCAAAACCATAGATTCAGAAATTTATTTCTATCGCAGAAGAGTGACTTTATATACACTTGATAAATAGGCGTCCTGATGGACAAGGAAATAGACACCCCCAGGCAACTCTTTAGATGAAGTTGATTTCCCATCCCACTGCAGAGTCAAAAGCCCATTTTCATCTGCTACACCTGAGATTACCCGAACCAGCCGTCCCCGTATATCTAATATCCTCATCTGGGCTAAGCCAGGCTGAGAAATGTACATCTGGATGTTCTGTGAGGGATTAAATGGATTGGGATAGGCTGACAGCACGTGATGATGTTCTGGAGCTTCAATTCCCAGTTCCTGGGTTTGAGAATCCATCCATATCAAGCGTGACGTAACCCAGTCACGAAGATAATTCAACTCATGAGCATAGGTCTCCCCTATATAGGCATTGGGCCAAACATATTCACCAATCACTGGCCAGACCTCAAAATTTCTATCGATGGCTGGACCAAGATTACCTACCAGAGAATCAACCATATCCATCACATGGTCATTTGATAAAACGCCCCCTCGCAGGTCCTGCCATCTCGCATTAAACGCGAATCTAAAAGTCTCATCACCCCAGATTAGATCCCACCAAAAGGGAATTCTCCATGGATCAGTCCCAAAATCTGTATCCATATACCAGCCAGCCGTATTGGATCCGTCATAATAATTGGCGTTGCCAAAGGCCAGGTTGAAATCCCAAACTGGTCCAGTATGCAGTCTCGGATCATTGCTATCTTTATCCTTATAAATAAATGAGCTCAGTCTATAGCCATCAACATTTTTTGCAAACTCCTGCATGATGGCATAATCAATAAACTGCTGGAAGTCGATTTTGTCAATGTAGCCAGTTTGGGGATTGAGATAAGACCCATCTTCAAACATTTGCTCAAATTCATCGACATAGTTCTGGATGTAACTCTCTTGTTCTGGAGCAATATCATCAGCTGCGGGATAATGATATTGATAATAGACACCGCCATACTGAGGCAATGAGGGTTCAGAGAACCATCTGTCAGTATTTTCTCCTGCCCATTTATCAACTTTAATGATGTAGCCCCCTGTCAAATCATCACCTGCTATTTCATCTGGGTTGAGTTTGGCTACATCGATGCGGTTATTATCCCGTTTCACTTTCTCCATAAGGATATAGACGCCTTGATACTCACCGTTGGTGAATAGCTCAAAAGCCTTGGTTCTACTGGCATAATTTCCGGTTTGTCTCGCCAGGGTATACACGAGATCATTACGAATGAGTGTTTTGTCAGAGTAGGGTGCATGTAGGATCCAGTCATTCTCTGAGGGGAAACCCATGAGCTCTACATTGAGGTTTTCACCAGCTTCATCCCTTGTTTCCACGGCAAATTGTTTTTTAGGGAACATCTGCGATGAGGCACCCCGAATTTCTATCCCTATATGACCATTGTACCCTGTTGAGGGATCATTGATATTGTTTTCCATTCCAGGTCCATTGTCAATGACTCGCATCATGGAATGAATTTTAGGTTCATCTGGGATGCTCTGGCCCTCAGTATCTATTAGTATGAGTGGAAGCAGGGATATGAAGGGCTGTGGTGAGAAAAACCATTCTGGAACCTCTCCAAATTGCGTTGATCCATCCATAATGCTAAATGACAACCAGAATCGACCCGTAAGATCTGAAGAGGTGGCCGAAATATTTTGGACTTGAACGGCTAAAACATTCTCCCCGCTATGAATCAAGGATGGGAGTAAATCACCACTGATTTGCTTCATTTCAGGTAGTCCATCACCATACATATTGGCCTCATGACCCGCCGTTACACTGCCATCAAAGGCAACAAAGGTTCCTGGAGCTCTCATGTTTGGGCTACGCAAAATTTCCTGCCCGTTCAAATAGGCAATAAACCCATCATCATAATCATAGTGAAGCAAGCTTGTGGCAATCTCATCTATTGTAGAGATGGTAAAGGTAACACGGATGTAGACGGCTGATACTCCGGCGATGATGGTTCCGTCATCATTATCGCCAAAGCCAATCCCCCCTACCCCCTGAAGCCAGGCACTATCATCAAAATCGGGGCTCATCCAATCCCCAGGCGGTTCAGCGATAGCAGGATAGTAGCTCCAGATAGAACTATCATATACTGCCGTTTCCCAATGTTCCTGTGACCATCCAAGTGTGAGTAGTCCAAGTAGAAGTATGATTTTTTTATTCAATAACATCCCCGGTATTCAATTTGATGAGCTGTTCCAAGATAACAATCATTTCAAAGTATTGTATCTAAGAATTGGCATCAATTTTACAACCAATTTCATGCTATTTATTGAGCAATGTTTGTTAGTATGCTGGGAATCAGATTTGAAAGACTGTTTAATTGGATGTGGGGCTAACTAAGGGAGTTAAGGCCATTGCTTGAGAATATAAAGACCAGGTGGTTATCAGAATTTGGCTATCGCCACATCCTGGTGGTGGCCTTCCCGCTCATACTGAGTACTGGATCCTGGTCCATACAGCAATTCGTTGATCGCATGTTTCTTAGCTGGCACTCCGAGGAAGCCCTGGCCGCAGCCATGCCGGCAGGGATTCTCAATTTCACCTTTATCTGCCTTTTCATTGGTACTGTGAGCTACGCAGGAACTTTTGTATCCCAATATGTGGGCGCCAAAGAGGACCACAAAGTTGGTAAAGTCCTGTGGCATAGCTTTTACCTATCTCTTTTGGGAGCAATCGTTCTCATTCTCATTTCACCATTTTCTGGATCACTGTTCAGTTTCATCGGGCATAGCGAAAAATTGCAGATCATGGAAAGCACCTATTTCAGAATTCTCTGTTTTGGGGGTCTTGGTCCGATTCTCTCATCTGCTTTTGCAGGCTTCTTTACGGGGCAGGGTCGTAACTGGCCGGTCATGTGGATCAACATCATAACCACAGCCATAAATTTGATTCTTGACTATTTCTTAATTTTCGGTGTTTGGATTTTTCCTGAAATGGGCATAGCTGGTGCTGCAATAGCCACCATAATTGCAGGATTTTTCTCAATAGTAATGTACCTCGTGTTAATCTTCAGGCCTCAGAACGAGCTCAGATTCAAGATATGGTCATCGCGATCATGGGATATTTCATTTATGAAACGATTCCTCAAGTATGGATTGCCCAGTGGCGGACATTTCTTTCTGGAGATAATGGGTTTTACAGCTTTCATTCTCATTTTAGGTCGCATTGGCCAGATAGAGCTGGCTGCCACAAATATCGCCATCAATATCAATAGTTTGAACTTTATGCCCATGTTTGGGCTGGGAATCGCTTTATCAATGATGGTTGGTCAAAATATTGGAGCCGGCGATCCAGAAAAGGCCAAATATGCCGCTGACTCAGCAGTACAATTAGGGATGGTATATATGATTATCTTTGCCTGCTTATATGTGGTCATTCCCCATGTTTTTATTGCTCCCTTTCATGCATCTCCAGAGACATTTAATATTGCAGTTATCTTGCTGCGTTTTGTAGCGGTTTATGCAGTATTTGATGCCCTGAGTATATTGTATTCCTCCGCTATTAAAGGTGCAGGTGATACCAGCTTTGTCATGCGTGTGACCACAGTCCTTTCCATATTTGTTCTCATTATCCCCACATTTATCGCTGTTGAATATTTTGACTCCGACCTCTATCTGCCCTGGACCTTCTGTGCCCTTTTTATTGTTGCCATGGGACTCACATTTCTTGGTAGATTTTTTGGTGGGAAATGGAAGAAGATGAGTGTCATAGAGACACCGGGCTTTCTCCCCTCCCAGCATCCTGCAAACCCCATTGCTCCAGAAGTATAAATTCCTCATCAATTTGTTCTTCAATAAATAGAGATTTTTAGGAAAACCACACCTTTTCTCTTGACTTGACTCCTCTGTCGCAAATACTTTGTACGGCAATCGAACAAAGTATATTTTACGTTGAAATGTTTGTCGAATTGAGGAGTTCCCATGCATTCCGAGTATTACAAACTGGTTCGTCCCTTAGCTACAGGACTCGCCTTCAGTCTAATTTTAATGATTGGACTAGGTATTACTCAATGTACTAGTGGTCATGTTGCTTCGGTCAAAGTCGTCTCAGACAGCACAGGTCATAAGCTCACTGTGGATGGCGCTGATTACTTTGTTAAAGGAATGAATTGGGACTATTACCCCATTGGAACAAATTACAGCTTTATTTTGTGGGAACAACCTGATGCATTTATTCTCAAGGTTTTGGACCAGGAGATGTCCTCAATGCAAGCCATGGGTGTAAATGCCATTCGCCAATATGTAGGGGTTCCCCCCCGTTGGGTCAAGCACATCTATGAGACCTATGGCATTTTTACCATCCTGAATCATCCCTTCGCACGCTATGGCATGGAGATCGACGGCAAATGGGTTGCCAATGTGGATTATGGCGATGAAACGACACGAGAGCATGTTCTGGCAAATGTCATATCAATGGTAGAACAATTCCGCTATGTGCCCGGTGTACTCATGTGGCTATTGGGGAATGAAAATAACTATGGTTTAATCTGGGAGTCAGCAGCAACCATGGACATGCCTGAAGCACAGGCAAAAGATTACCAGAAGGCTCGAGACCTTTATTCACTTTTTAACGAAGCCATCCGGATCATCCATATTCGCGATAATCACCGACCGGTTGCCATTGCCAATGGAGATGCTCAATTCATAGATCTCATCGCCCAGGAAATTGAAAATTTAGATATTTTTGGAACCAACAGTTACCGCGGGGCCTCGTTTGAGAATCTCTTTGAAGTCGTCCGCGAAAAACTAGGTGTCCCTCTGCTTTTTACTGAATTTGGTGCTGATGCCTACCATGCCACAGAAATGCGCGAAGACCAGTCCTCACAAGCCAGGTATCTTCTGGACAATTGGGGGGAAATTTACAAAAATGCTAAAGGTCATGGAGTTAGTGGCAATTCTATAGGTGGATGTACCTTCCAATTCAGTGATGGATGGTGGAAGTCTGGACCTGATGACAATTTGGATATTCATGATCCTCATGCTTCATGGGCCAATGGTGGTTACCTGGAAGATTTTGTCCATGGTGAGAATAATATGAATGAGGAATGGTTTGGAGTCTGTGGCAAGGAAGCCTCGGAGACAGAGTATAGGTACAACCTCTTGCCTCGTAAAGCTTATTATGTTCTACAGCAAGTGCATGAATTGAATCCTCTCTCAGCTGAAATTACGCTGGAAAATATTGAAACTTATTTTGCACAAATAAGACACAGCCTCATTGACACCATGTCAGCAGTAAGTGAGGATACCCCTGGAATGAGTGCTCCATGACGTTAGATGTGAAGAATCAAGCGCCTACATCCGGTGTAGGATATGTTCAGCCTAATTTTTTTGGCTATCGCAAAGTTGACCGCTGGGAGGCCAGACCTCTTGCAGATTCTGTCCTCCATCTCATCTGGCGCGAACACCAAATTTCCCGAGCCGAAATTGCCAGGCAAATTGGACTTTCAAGATCTACAGTCACTGAAGTAATCAGAGATCTCCTCCTTACAGGCTATGTCAAAGAAGTTGGCGCAGGCATTTCAAGTGGCGGCCGCAAACCTATCGTACTTGAATTTCAAAATGACCATAAGGTGATCCTGGGAGTGGATATTGGAGCTACCCACGTCTCCGCTTCCCTGATGAATCTGGGTGGTGAACTTCTAGCATTCGAAAAACGCAGCCATTCAGTGCGATCCGACCCTGAGGGTACCCGTAGTCTGGTCTTCCAACTATGTGATACCTGTCTCAACACGATTGAAGATGGTAATCAGCGGCTCTTGAGCATAGGGATTGCGCTCCCCAGCCCTGTGGACCCTGATCACCCCGAATGGATTTCTGAAGTCGTCATACCAGCCTGGCAGGGGAAAAATGAGCTGGATATTCTCCACAGTCATTATGGCGTCCCTGTCTATGTGGACAATGATGCCAACCTAGGCGCGCTGGCAGAAAATCGATGGGGTGCTGGTCGTGGATATGAAGATTTGACTTATGTCAAGATCGGTTATGGCATAGGTGCTGGATTTGTTCTCAATGGTGAAGTCTATCGTGGTTCTACTGGAATCGCAGGTGAAATGGGACACATGCCAGTGGGCGGAGGAGAAACCCTGTGTGAATGTGGTCTTACTGATTGTCTGACTACCCATGTCGGTGGAAAAGCCATGTTCGCCAGAATATCTGAACTGGCAGAAAAATATCCTCATAGCCTCTTAGCCAGAGGAACCTCAAATCTTGAGGAAATTGAACTGGCAGCTCATGCCAATGATGAGTTAGCCCTTCAACTCTACCAGGAAATGGCCGACTACTTAAGTACTGCTATCTCAGGCTGGATCAATATGATGAATCCCGGTCGCATTATTCTTGGTGGCGCCATGAAGCAGCTGCAAAATCGCTTATTGGCACCCGTGCAGGAGAAAATTAAGGCTTGTTCAATTGTGGGTTCTGTACCCAATACGGACATTCAAACCAGCGAGCTTGGACATAAGGCAGAAAGCATTGGGGCAGCAACGTTAGCCCTGGAAGGTGTCTTTGCCGAGCCTGGCTTCTATCGAAATAAGGGTGAAACCCTCCACGTGTCAAGTGCATAGCATAATGAACGATTTATTGGACACAAATAACGTCCTTACAAATATATCAACCCTATTCTCTTTAAGAACTGAGCAATGAAGGAGTCTCGCACATGAGTGCAAAAACACACTACAAAACAGCACCAGAAGATCGAATTTCGTTAAAACAGAAATCGGCCTATGCGGTTGGCATGTTGGTTAACAATCTACAGGCGGCTGCGCTGCCTGCCATGGTGGTTATCCTCAACCTGGGACTCGGTATGGATGTATTGTGGGTAGGCCTCATAGGCGCCATCCCCCGTATTTTTGATGCTGTCTCCGATCCTTTGCTGGGTTACATCTCAGATAATACCAGAACTCGCTGGGGCAGACGGCGTCCCTTCATCTTTGCCGGTGCGATACTGGCTGGAATTATTTTCGCCCTCATGTGGCAATTACCCTCTGGCTACATCGACATCCTGGATAAGACGCCCATCAAGCAGCACCAAACCATTGCAGATAGTGAAACAGATGCTGTCTATAATACAGCAGGCGGCGTGGTGCTCGATTATTCAGAAGAAGTCCTGCCAGATGCCAATTTTACATTTTATGGTCCTGAAGCACTTGCCACTGATGCAGGCGCATCTTTTGCAACAAATCTTGATGGATTCCCCCAGGTAGAGATCAATGTAGACATTCCTGAGTACCAATCATTCCAGGTTGTCTTCAATGAAGCCGCAGGTGAATCATATACCATCGACCTTAATGAGAAAATGTCTACGGATGGAAAGGGAAATCTCTATAAGTTCCAGTTGGCAGATCTGGTCCGGAGTACCACCATGGGAGATCAGGCTGGCAATGAGACCCTGGATATCCAATCTCTGGATAATATTTCGATACAATTAGTAGGATTGGTGGGGGCTGGAACGGCCACCATTCACTCTGTCAAACTGAGAAAGAGTGAAGAATTCTTTGTCACCTATTTCTGGTATTTCATGGCCATGTCCATTCTCTTCTTCCTGGCCTATACTGTTTTCGCCACACCTTTTGTTGCTTTCGGTTATGAAATGACACCGGATTATCATGAGCGTACCCGGCTGCATGCCTTTGCCAACACAGTTGGTCAGTTGGCCTGGTTAGGTGTCCCCTGGTTCTACGCCATCATGTCCAGCGCTCTCTTCAGAGACACTGTACACGGTGCCCGCACCCTGGCCATTGCAGTGGGAATCATCGTCGCTGTATTTGGAATCATTCCTGCCATCTTTTTGAAAGAGAGACAAACTCTTGAACCGGCAAAGAATGCAGGCAAGAGTCTCAGTGAAAACATGCGTGAATTTTTCAAAGGGATTGTGACAACTTTCAAGTGCACTCCTTTTGTAAAATTATGTGGGGCAACTTTTCTGGTGTTCAATGGTTTTCAACTGGGTATGTCCTTCTCCATCTATGTCATGATCTACTATCTCTTCGGTGGAAATGATGGTGATGCTGGAAAACTCATGGGCTGGTTTGGTATGCTTACATCAATTGCTACCCTGGGTGTCATTCCTTTGACTGGCTGGATCGCAACTAAAATTGGCAAGCGTAAAACCTTTCTCATTACCATCTCACTATCCATACTGGGATATGCCATCAAATGGGTGGGATACAATCCTGACTATCCTTACTGGCTCCTCTATGCAGCACCATTCGTAGCCTTTGGAACAGGTTCATTATTTACCCTCATGGGATCAATGATTTCTGATGTGTGCGACTATGATGAGCTGGAGACCCATCAACGTCGAGAAGGCGTTTTCGGAGCTATCTACTGGTGGATGGTCAAAGTTGGAATGGCGCTGGCAGGCCTCCTGACTGGCGTATTGCTTAAAGTTTCCGGTTTTGATGTGGCCCTTGGGGCAGCTCAAGCAGAAAGCACGCTCTTCTTGATCAGAGTATTCGATGTGGGTATTCCCCTGCTTACCTCGGTGGTCGCATTGTGGATAATTTCTACTTACAAACTCACTGAAGTAAAAGCCTATGATATCCGAACCCAACTCGAAGCCAGACGAGGTAAAGTAGCGGCAGCAGATTCTGCAGAAAATTAATAGAGGATTACTTAATTATTATGGATAGAAATTTTATGAGAAACGCTATAAGCCTCATTTTAATGACCCTCCTGGTTGTTGCATGTGGACCCAAATCAGAGCTCACTCCTGAAACACAAACCAAGATGCTCACATCTACTTCTGAGATCCTGCTTACTTCTGCCAGCGGTAGCAAACTGGCAGTCCAGGAGAATGTTAAATTCAACATTGGCCAGGCTAAAGGTGTCGTCCTGCAAGTTTTTCCTGACAGTGTGAAACAGACTATTGATGGAATTGGAACCTCTTTCACTGAATCTTCCGCATTCGTCCTGGCCCACCTGGAACCACAAGATCGTATGGAAGTCATGCAAAAAATCTATGGTGAGGAAGGCGCTAATTTCTCGCTAACTCGAACCCATATCGGGGCCTGCGATTTTTCTGTGGAAGGCAAGTACTCCTACGCAGAGAAGGCTGGTGATACAGAGCTTGAATCGTTCAGTATTCAAGCAGATTCAGAGGGCTTTGCTGCGGCAGACTATCCCGGTATCAAGGACACTACCTACGACCTCTTACCCATGATTCAGGAAGCCCTCAAGATCAAGCAATCACAAGAGGATTCTGAGCTTCGGATTATTGCATCAGCCTGGACAGCCCCAGCCTGGATGAAAGAGAATGAGATGTATTATGAACCTGGAACGCCTGAAAATAATTGGCAAGGCACAGGAGGTTCCTTAAAGCCAGAGTACGTCAGTACTTATGCAGATTATCTCGTCCGTTATTTTGATGCCTATAAGGCAGCAGGTGTCAACATCTGGGGTCTAACGCCAGTCAATGAACCCCATGGGAACAATGGCCAGTGGGAAAGCATGAACTTCAGCCCTGAAACTCAGAGTGAATTTGTTCAGACACATCTCGGACCCGGTTTACGTAAGGCTGGATACGGAGATGCCAGGCTACTCATCTTTGATCAGAACCGGGATGGCATTGAGGAATGGTCAGAAGTTCTTTACCCTGCAGATGTGGATGAAAAATATATATATGGCATGGCTGTACACTGGTATGAAAGCACCTTCAAAGTTTATGAAGACATCTTCGATCGTGTCCATGATAAGTATCCTCAGTATAGCATTGTTCATACTGAAGGTTGCATTGATGATCTGGGGAAGCCAGCTCCAGCTGATTGTACTGATCCAGAAGGGCGCACAGAGAAGAACTGGTTTAAAAATGATTCGTTCTGGTGGACTCAATCTGCATCAGATTGGGGCTATGCTGTTCCCTGGACTCCAGGGAATGGTGTAGATCACCCCCTCTATACACCCGTTCATCGGTATGCTCGAAACATCATCGTAAGTCTTGATCACTGGGTCACTGGGTGGGTAGACTGGAATATCGTTTTGGACCAGCAGGGAGGTCCCAACCATGCTGGAAACTTCTGTGGTGCACCAATTATGATAGACACAGAATCATTGGATGTCTATTACACCCCGATCTATTCAGTCCTGGCTCAATTCAGCAGAACCATCAGACCTGGGGATAAAGCCCTACAGACCCATGCATCCAAAGCGGGTCTAAACTCTGATGACATCCACTTTTGTGCCACCATCAACGAAGCTGGTTTAATGAGTGTCCAGGTACTGAATACCTCAGCAGCTCCTATACAATACAAGTTACAGATAGCAGGTGAGTTCGCCAACCTGAGCATTGCTGAGAACTCTGTTCAAACCGTCAGGGTACAACTTTAAGAATTATTGGTCACCACAGATGCCTGGCCAGTACAAATTTTATAACTAGAGGTAATTAGAGTGAATTCATCTCCTAAACCCAACTACCGATTAGATAAGAATGGCGAGTTTGTCATCAGCAATTATAACGCTGCCAAACCATTTTCCAGTTTCTTCCCAGGAATAGCCGGAAAAATGGGCATCCCCATGTGGGTATTCTATGTGAATCGTGGACAGGGAATCTGTAGCATGGGCATCCAGGATAAGGAGAATCCCATCATGGAATTCCTCCCTGCAAACTGGGCGTATCAATTGGCACCTACTCAGGGGTTTAGAACCTTCTTAAAATTTCCTGAGAGTTCTGGAATCACTTTCTATGAACCATTCCAGGATCACATTCAGGACAAAAATATCGAACGTACCCAGAGCATGAGGATTTCCCCCTCCCATTTAGTATTGGAAGAGGAAAACAAGACCCTGGGCCTGCGTTTTACGGTTGAGTATCATTCTATTCCAGATGAAAACTACGCTGGAATCATCCGTAACTTGCATATCACAAACCTGAACAACACGGATGTAACTTTTGAAGGGCTTGATGGTCTGCCGCTCATCATTCCCTTTGGTATTGGTAATTTTGGTCTCAAGAATATTCGACGCCTTATGGAAGCTTTTGTAGAGGTAAAGAATTACGATAAAAAGGCACCTCTGTTTAAGGCCAAGGTCAAACCAAGTGACACGCCAGATGTGGAAGTGCTTGAACGCGGCAATTTCTATGCTGCCTTTCAAAACAGTGCACTAGGAATGAAACAACTCACTCCCATTGTGGATCCTGAGAGAATATTTGGAGCCCACAATGACTACAGCTACCCAGATTTTTTCATCAGTACTCCTTTTGACAAGCTTCTGGATCATCAGGCATTTGAGAATCGCTATCCCTCAGCCATGGGTATGTTTTCCACCAAACTAGGCGCTGGAGAAACCTATACTGTGAGTTCTGTCATTGGTCATGCTGAATCTCAGGACGCACTGAATGCACTCCTCCCCGCCATTATGACCACGGATTACTTCAGCAGCAAGGCTCAGGACAGCATGAATATCATAGATGAGTTGACCCAAAAGAATCTGGTTGTGAGTCGGGAACCAGTATTTGACATGTATGTCCGTCAGAATTTTCTGGACAATGTGTTGCGCGGAGGTTTTCCATACACTTTTGAAGGTGAGAACTCAAAATCGGTTCTCCATCTCTATTCTAGAAAACATGGGGATCTAGAGCGTGATTATAATGATTACCGAATCACCCCCTCCCATTACTCCCAGGGCAATGGCAATTTCAGGGACATCAATCAAAATCGCCGCTCAGATCTACTGTTTAACCCTGATGTAGGATCTGGCAATCTAGAGCATTTTGTCAACTTGATTCAATTAGATGGCTTTAATCCATTGGTCTTGAAAGAAGTGAGATATCGTGTTGGGGATGATAGTGCAGCATTAAAAGTTCTTAATGCCCATTTTAAATCAGAAATATCAAAACAGGTTTTGACCTTCCTGAAGAATCCAATTAGTCCAGGAGAATTGCTGGAATTCCTCAGGCAGAAAGATGTCGTTTTCCAGGGGAATGCCGATGTGTTCCTTGGTGACTTATTAGCAGGTTGCATTAAGGTCAATGACACAGATTTTGCCGAGGGGTATTGGTCAGACCACTGGACCTACAATTTGGACCTCCTTGAAAATTACCTGAGCATCTATCCTGAGAAACTGGGACACATTCTTTTTGGCTACGAGGCATTCACATTTCACGATAGCGCCCATCGCGTCCTCCCCCGCTCAGATAAGTATGTCATCTGGGATGGCAAGACCATGCAGCTGGATTCAGTGAGTCACGATGAAGAAAAAGCGGCGCTTATCGCTTCAAGAAGCGAAGATCAACATCTCATGCGGGATGAATTTGGGCAGGGTCGAATCGTTCGAGCTTCACTCCTCATCAAATTCCTGAGCATTATTACCAACAAAATCGCATCACTTGATCCATCAGGAATTGGTGTTGAGATGGAGACAGACAAACCCAACTGGTATGATGCCCTCAATGGATTGCCAGGTGTGTTAGGATCTAGTCTTAGCGAAACCATAGAAATTAAACGCACTGCTGAATTCATTCTTGAAGCATTTGAGCAAACCTCTCCAAATGAGGATATTCTTGTATTTGAAGAACTCCATGATTTCGCCAGCATGGTTTTCGCAGCCTTATCAAATGGAGATAGCGATTATGAGTATTGGGATTCAGCAACCTCTGCCAAAGAGGAATATCGTTCAAAAACTCGTCTGGGAATCAGCGGCAAAACAATCCCAGTAGACTCAGATTGGATAAAGGAATTTCTCCAGGCTTGTGTTGCCAAGGTTGATAAGAGTATCAATAAGGCGATAAGCGATGACACTGGCATCCCTGGAACTTATTTCTACCATAAGGTTGTGGATTACCAAATCATCGATAGCATTGATGATCCAGGCACAAAACATCCCAAACTCAATGGCCGAGGATTCCCCTGCTATCAGGCCAACTCTTTTAAGCTGGTAAGATTGCCTCTTTTTCTTGAGGGACCCGTGCATTATCTCCGCACCTTGCCAAAGCAAGAGATGGCTCAACAGGTAGCCACCAATATCAAATCCAGTGGTCTCTATGATAAGAAGCTGGAAATGTATAAGGTGAACGCCGAGCTCAGTGATCAACCCATGGAAATTGGACGTGCCCGGGTGTTCTCACCAGGATGGTTTGAGAATGAATCGATCTGGCTACACATGGAATACAAATATATGTTGGAGCTACTCCGCAATGGCTTGTATGACACCTTTTTTCAGGATTTTAAAAAGGTTTTCATCCCCTTCCTTGATCCTGAAGTGTATGGCCGCAGTATATTGGAAAATTCTTCATTTCTCGTTAGTAGCGCCAATCCAAATCCAGATTTACATGGGACTGGCTTTGTGGCTCGTCTCAGTGGTGCCACTGCTGAGTTTATCCATATTCTTATGCAAATGGCAATTGGATCCAGGGCTTTTTCAGTCGGAGAGAATGGTGAATTGAATTTTTCACTGGATCCTGTTCTTCCCGCATGGCTATTTACAGAAATAGAACAGAAAACCAATATTCTGGTGGATGGTGTCATGACAGAAATCAGCACCCCATCAAATTGCTTCACATTCATGTTCCTCAGTGACGTTCTAGTCACCTACTATAATCCAACTCAAAAAGACACCTTCGGAGAAAATGCTGTGAAGCCCCAGAGCTGGGTACTCACAGACGGAGCAGGTCAATCGCAGACCTTTAGTGGGACAACCCTGGGACAGGATTTTGCCCAGAGCATCAGATCCAAGCAAATCCGCCGCATAGAAATCACCCTGGGCTAATGGGACGGAATCAACATACTTACTCAGACAAAAAGAAACGTGAGGGGAAACCGATGAAATCCACGCATCTAGTAGTGGCCAGCATCATTTTAATGAGCAGCTTATTGTCCAATTGTCAAACTCAAGTTCCAGCTACATCTCCTGTAGAGAAGGTTCCAGTTCCTGGCGAGTTGGAGCTCATCCAGATCATTGGATCAGATACAACCCTATTCTCCAAACGAGGAGACCCTGAGAATAGAGCCTTCAAACCCTACCTGGATGAGAAATGGATCGGAAATGCCATCTCCTATGGTTGCTACCGTGAAGGCCAGGCGCCCAACACCAAGGGTCCCACCGAAGAAGAGATCCTGGAAGATTTGAACATTCTATCAGAAAACTGGAACCTCATACGCGTTTATGGATCAGACGATGACTCTCAGCGTGTTTTGAAGGTTATTCACGACAACCAACTCCCCTTTCGTGTCATGCTGGGCGTCTGGCTGGAAAATGAGACCAATCGACCTGAGCGGAAACAGCTTAATCTAGAGCAAATCGCCAGAGGAATTACTTTAGCCAATCGATATCCAGACGAAGTGATAGCTGTGAATGTTGGCAATGAATCTCAGGTGGATTGGTCATGGCATCGTATGGCTATGCAGGACTTGATCCGCTACATTCGAGCAGTGCGTCACTACACAACATTACCTGTCACAACAGCAGATGACTATAACTTCTGGAATAAACCAGAAAGTAAACTTGTCGCTGCTGAAATAGATTTCATATGTCTACATGCATACCCCTTGTGGAATGGAAAAACGCTGGAGGAAGCAATCTCCTGGATTGATACCGTTTACAAATCAGCGCTTGAATTTCATCCTGATATGTTGATTGCACTATCAGAAACTGGATGGGCGACCCGCTATGACCCAAGTAGACAGGGTCCAGGTGAAGAGGGTGCACTGATTAAGGCTGAAGTAAGTGTAGAGGCTCAGGAGATCTTCCTGACAGCGTTCAACGCCTGGATCAATGACAATCAGGTAACCTCCTTTCTATTCGAGGCTTTTGATGAGCCCTGGAAAGGTGGTGGCGCACAATCAGGACCTGATGTCATGGAGAAACATTGGGGTGTATTTTATGAAGATCGCACACCCAAGGAATCATTAACCAATTATTTAAATAAACAAACTCAGAAAGATTAGTGACAAGACCAATATGAATAAACTCATATGGGGAGAGGAGTCAAACGGTCACCATTTTTTCCGAATAACTCGAAAAGAAAAAGAACAGGAGCAACAATGAGAACAAAATTAAGCATACTTCTGGTCTTGCTTGCCTTTAGTGGCATAGCATTGGCCCAAAATGCACCGATCACATTTGAATCCGGTGAATTTGGTGCCGATTGGACCTGGTCAGCTTTTGAAAATGACTCTAATCCAGCGGTGGAAATTATCGCGAACCCTGATACGTCAGGGGCAAATACATCAGCCACCGTTGCCTCTTTCACCGCCTTGACGACAGGCCAGCCCTGGGCAGGTTTTGAGTCACTCCATGGTGCTGACATTGGTCCATTTTCATTTAGCGCCAGCAACGCCACCGTCAAAATCATGGTCTGGAAATCTGTGATCAGTGATGTCGGTATCAAGTTTGCTGAAGCAAGTGGCGAAGCCCAGCTTGAGACCAAAGTCGCAAATACGCTCATCAATGAATGGGAAGAATTGACCTTTGACCTCTCTGGAAGCATTGGAGCGGGCATCACAGGCATTGTGGATCAGATCATCATCTTTCCTGATTTTGATTTGGCTGGACGAACCACTGACAACACGGTTTATATTGATAATGTGACATTCTCCGAACAGGTTATTAATGATGCAGCACCTGTTGTTGCAGCACCTGTTCCAATGGTCGCCGCAGAAGATGTCATGTCTATCTACAGTGGTGCCTATGTTGACTTAGCAGAAACAAACTTCAACCCCAACTGGGGTCAGAGTACTGCTGTCACAGTCGGTGCTGATGTAGCTGGCGATGCAACATTGCTGTATGAGACACTGAACTATCAGGGTACCAATCTTGGTGGCGCTGATGGTGTAGATCAGGATTTCTCTGGCTATGATTTCATTCATATTGATTTCTGGACATCAAACGCCAGTGCATTGAACTTTTTCCTCATTAGCCGGACGACTGGTGAACAGCCTTTCGCCTTGCCAATAACCGCAGAGGAATGGGTAAGTGTTGATATACCTCTGGCACACTTTACCGATCTCGGACTGGGTCTTACAGATATCTTCCAGTTCAAGGTTGATGGCGGTGATGGCGCTACCAAAGTCTGGTTTGATAACTGGTACTTCTATATGGCTGAACCTCTTCCAGAGGCACCCGTCGTAGCGGCACCCGTTCCCACGCTGCCTGCTGAAGATGTCATGTCCGTTTATAGCGGCGCATATACCGATCTGGCTGAGACCAACTTCAACCCCGACTGGGGTCAGAGTACTGTGGTCACAATCGATGCTGATGTAGCTGGCGATGCCACGCTGCTGTATGAAACACTGAACTACCAGGGCACAAATCTAGGTGGCGCTGATGGTGTGGATCAGGATTTCTCTGAGTATGCCTTCCTCCACGTGGATTTCTGGACCTCCAATGCTTCAGCCCTCACCTTATTCCTTATTAGTCGGACTACTGGTGAACAGCCTTTCGCTCTGCCTATTGTTGCAGGTGAATGGGTGAGTATTGATATTCCACTAGATCATTATGCTGATCTTGGACTGGGTCTCACTGACATCTTCCAGTTCAAAGTTGATGGTGGTGATGGTGCTACCAATGTCTGGTTTGATAACTGGTACTTCCATGGTGAGGTGATTATTGTACCGGATCCAGGTCTATTCTTCTCTGAATATGCCGAGGGTACCAGTAGCAATAAGTATGTAGAAATTTACAATCCAACTGATGCTGATGTCGATCTCTCCACCTACTCCGTCCAGGGTACAAATAACGGTACTCTCTGGGGAGATGCTGGAGAAAGAGATCTTGCTCTTTCTGGAATTCTGCCTGCTGGCCATGTGTATGTGATTGCTGCTGATGAAGCCAGCCCTGCTATACTAGAGCTTGCTGACCTTGCACTGCCTTATGAGAGCCCTGTCCACCATAATGGTGATGATGGTATTGCTCTGCTAAATAACGGCCTCATTATTGATGCTATCGGTGTCGATGGCGTTGATCCTGGAGATGGCTGGGCTGTAGCAGGTGTTCTTGATGCAACCAAGGACCATACACTCGTTCGTAAGAATGAAGTCATGTATGGCAATATTGGAAACTGGGAAATGTCTGCCGGTACGGATTCATTGAACTCACAATGGCACGTTGAAAATCCACCAACAGCTGATTACCTACCACCTACCTTAGGCTGGCATATGATGCCTCCTCCTCCACCTGCACCACTGGTGGCGGCACCTGCTGCTATGCACGACGCAGCTGAGGTGATGTCAATTTACAGCGCGGCATATGACAATCTGGCTGAGACCAACTTTAACCCTGACTGGGGTCAAAGTACTGCCGTGACGTTAAACGCTGACGTAGCTGGTGATACGACTCACTTGCTCTATGGGATGCTGAACTATCAGGGTACCAACCTCGGTGGTCCAGAAGGTGTAGATCAAGATGTTTCTGGATATCAGTTCCTCCATATTGATTTCTGGTCATCAAATGCACCAGCTCTCAATTTCTACCTTATTAGTCGTGGAACAGGTGAGCAGGGTTTTGCTCTGCCTATCGTGCCCGGTGAATGGGTAAGTCTTGATATCCCCCTGAACTATTTCACAAATCTGGGACTGGGTCTAACTGACATCTTCCAGTTCAAGGTTGATGGTGGTGATGGCGCTACCAACGTCTGGTTTGACAACTGGTATTTCCATACCCCAGCTCCACCCCCACCTCCACCAATCGAGCTGGCAGGTACCTGGGTCATGGCTCCAATGGCTGGCGCTGTGGCTGTAGGACCCAACCCCTTCGATGGCAGTTGGTGGGCCAACTCAGAAGAGGACGTGTTAACACGTGCCTGTTTCTTTGATGACAAATATGTCTTCAATGCCGATGGCTCCTTCAGCAATGTGTTGGATGGAGACACCTGGTTAGAAACCTGGCAGGGTGTTGCCGGTGATGGTTGTGGTGCTCCTGTAGCCCCACATGATGGCATGACGCCAGCAACCTGGAGTATTGATCCAGTCGCTCGTACAGTCACCCTGGATGGTGTTGGTTCTTATCTTGGTATCCCCAAGGCCTTCAATGGCGGCGAGCTCACCAATCCTGCTGATGCCCCAGCCTCCATTACCTATGAAGTTCATGTCAATGATTCCAGCGGTACAATCGCTCTGGTTCTTGACATTGGTGGTGGGTTCTGGACCTTCACAATGGTTCCTGCACCCTTACCTCCAATTGAACTGGCAGGTACCTGGGTCATGGCTCCAATGGCTGGCGCTGTGGCTGTAGGACCCAACCCCTTCGATGGCAGTTGGTGGGCCAACTCAGAAGAGGACGTGTTAACACGTGCCTGTTTCTTTGATGACAAGTATGTCTTCAATGCCGATGGTTCCTTCAGCAATATGCTGGACGGAGACACCTGGTTAGAAACCTGGCAGGGTGTTGAGGCTGATGGCTGTGGCGCTCCTGTAGCTCCACATGATGGCATGACCCCAGCAACCTGGAGTATTGATCCTGAGATGCGTACTGTCACACTGAATGGTGTTGGTTCTTATCTCGGTATCCCTAAAGCCTTCAATGGCGGCGAGCTCACCAATCCTGCTGATGCTCCAGCCTCCATTACCTATGAAGTTCATATTGATGGCGGAGCCCCAGGAATTTCACTGGTGCTAGACATTGGTGGTGGCTTCTGGACCTTTAAGATGGTACCAGCCATGCTACCTCCACCACATCCAATGGTGGCTGCTCCCACTCCTGAAATAGAAGCCCTTGAGGTATTCTCTATCTTTAGTGATGCCTATGCAGACCTGGCTGAAACCAACTTCAATCCCGATTGGGGTCAGTCGACTCAGGTTATGTTCGAAGACATCGAAGGCAACAATACCATGAAGTATGGCAATTTGAACTACCAGGGTACCAACCTCGGTAGCGCAGATGGCCTCGATCAAGATGTCTCAGGATATGATTTCATCCATGTTGACCTTTGGAGTCACAATGCCAGTACGCTCAACTTCTTCCTCATCAGCCGGACCACAGGTGAGCAGACTTTCAGTCTGCCTATCGTGCCAGGCGAATGGGCAAGTGTTGATATACCACTCTCCTACTTCACCGATCTTGGATTGGGTCTCACAGACATCTTCCAGTTCAAAGTTGATGGTGGTGATGGTGAAACAGCGGTCTGGTTTGACAACTGGTTCTTCCATGGTCTAAATGGTACGGGTATTGACGGCAACATGCTCCCTGAAGAGTTTGCATTGAGCCAGAATTATCCAAACCCCTTCAACCCATCCACAACTATCAATTACAGTATTGCGCAGTCTGGGCATGTAACGCTCAAGCTTTACAACATTACTGGACAGGAAGTTGTGACTCTGATTGATGGTGAAGTAGCTCCAGGTTACTACACCACCAATTTTGATGCAAGTCACCTGGCAACCGGTACATATTTTTATGCACTGACAGCTGGTAAAAACCGAAGCGTCAAGAAGATGGTACTGATTAAGTAGATCAATATCCAATCTTTCAGATTGTGTAACGAAAAGCCCTCCAGTTATTGGGGGGCTTTTTTTATTTGGTTGTTCTTGTCAAAATCTCCTGCTACGCCTGGTATGAAGGTTTCGAGAACCTCAACCTTCGATAATTGTAAACTACTCGTATTTCAAAGAATCTACCGGATTTGCCAGAGATGCCTTTGCAGCTTGAAAGCCTACAGTGAGCAAGGTTATGAAGATTGCCAATCCACCAGCAATTAGGAAAGGAGCTGGTCCCACATCAACTCGATAGGCGAAACTTTGCAAGTACTTAGAGATCCCGTAATAAGCTAGAGGGAATGAAATGGTACAGGCTATCAATGCCCATTTGACAAACTGCAGTGTAAGCAAGGCTATGAGATGAGCCATGGATGCCCCCAACACTTTACGGATGCCAATTTCCTTTTTACGTTGTTCAGCTGAAAAAGATGCCAGGCCAAACAAACCAAGATATGCAAGTAATACCGCCAGGATGGCAAGCGACTTCACAAGTTGTTCAATGGCGCGTTCACCACGATACATCATTTCGTAATCCTGGTCAATAAATTCATACGCGAATGGCATGCCCGGATAGACCTGATCCCAAACTTTTTGAACGATAGCCAATGCTTGGGTTTCATCTCCTGGGTTGAGTCGGATTAATGCATTACTGAACCATTTTGGAGCGATGAAAAGCGCTAAGGGTTCAATTTTTTGGCGCATGGATTTGAAGTGAAAATCATTGATAACGCCAATGACAGGACCTTCAACACCGACAAATCGAAGTGTCTGATCAACCATTGACGCTTTGCCTATTAATTTTGCAAATTCTTGGTTTATCAGAAAGGCGCCACCCCCTGAATCATTGGCCAGATCAGATCCATATTCTCTTGAGAATGAGCGTCCCTCAATAATTGGAATTCTTAGTGTCTCAGTGTAGCCATAATCAACTGAGCTCGCGGAAACAATTAGAGTCTGCTCTGGATCCTTGCCATCCCAGTCAGCGCCTCCAGAATTACTACCAATATTCGTTGGGCGATGAGAGGAGGCAGTAATGCCTAAAATCTGAGGATATTGGAGCAGCTCTACTCTCAATGCATCATAATTATCTTTCTTACTCCCACTAATATTTAAAGAAATCACATTTTCTTTATCAAATCCAAGGTCTTTGTTTTTTGAGAAATTCAACTGCTGATTAACGACTATAGTGGCGATAATCAATGTAATTGACAAGGTAAACTGGAGGATGACCAAGGCTTTCCGCAAGGTTTGGCTATTTCCCTGCGAGGTGTTGCCCTTAAGTACATTAATGGGTCTGTATGCTGACAGGAAAAATGCGGGATAGCTTCCAGCAAATAGGCCGGTGATCAGAGTAATCAGCATCAACCCTAGAATAAAATTTGACTGGAGTAAAACGGATCCGTCAAATGTTTTTCCTGAAATGCTGTTGAAAGCGGGTAGCAGATAAATAATCATAACCAATGACAGCATGACTGCAAAGAGGGTGAGGAGTAAGGATTCACCCAGAAATTGAATAATTAGATCTTTTCGATAAGCCCCAACCACCTTACGAATCCCTATTTCGCGGGCTCGATTGGCCGAGCGGGCTGTAGAAAGATTCATAAAATTTATACAGGCTATTAGGAGCACAAATCCAGCGATGATAGAAAATATATAAAGTCTCATTAGGGCTTGACTATTATCACCAAATCCAAAATAACCATGCAAGTGGATCCTGGTAAAGAGGTTCGCCATATATGTTGTCAGGCTCTCATCGTCACGGTGATTGTTTACTACTTCAGTAAGCTTGCGGTTCACTTCGCTGAGATCAGCATTATCAGTGATGAGTGCATAACTTCGAATGGAATTACTCCCCCAGCTCTCATTGTAGTCACCCAGGTCTTTGGCAAAATCTATAGAGACCACCATTGCTGGTGCAAAACTGGTATTACGTGGTGCCTTCTCCATAACCCCAGATACCGTTAAATCAAACTGAGCATCCACGGTTAGCACTTCACCAATGGGATCTTTATCACCAAAATATTTTTCTGCCGTTTTTTCAGCAATAATAACGGAGAAGGGATCATTCAAAACAGTAGCTGCATCACCTCTCAGTAATTCGAAATCAAATATTGAGAAGAAACTGGGATCAACGGCTATCACATTATTTTCTACAAATGAATTTTCGCCATATCGGAATGATCTTCCGCCAACGTTCCCAGCTCGGGTTGCGTCAATGACCTCCGGGATTTCTTCTTTCCATGAAGGGACACAAGGCCACGGGGTCACATTGACATGATACTTTGCCCCATCATAGACTTGGTCCTGCTCAATGCGATAGATATTATCTGACTTGGAGTGGAATTGATCGTAGCTCAATTCATCTTGAACCCACATCATAATGAGGAGCGCGCAGCTTAGGCCAACCGCCAGGCCGAAAATATTAATAAATGAATAGACCTTATGGCGCCAGAGATAGCGCAATGTAATTTTCAGGTAATTTGATATCATGGAAGTCTAGCCTTTCCGTTTCAGTAAAAGATTGTCCATTGAGTAGCAGGAGTGATGTTTATTGATCATGATCAACCCAGCAATTTCCATTTAGGGTCAACTTTTATGCCATGGTATCCTCGATCTTAGAGATGCCAGTGTTCTAGGGGCTGGAACAGATTCCTCCCATTGAATGAGACTGAACCTAGTGGGATAATTATGTCATTATGATATAGGTGTATATGATCTGAAGATTGTTGACAAAAACAGTCCTAATTACAGAATATAATAAATCCTTATGATGTGTGGAAGGGGTGACCGAGTGGACCAAATCTTCGCTTCGCTTTTAAGGCGGTTCTGCACCTCACCCATACAAAAACAAAATGGCCCCTCTCGGGACCATTTAATTTTTGTAGCAGGGGGCGGATTTGAACCGCCGACACCCGGCTTATGAAGACCGTAAGTGTTTGTTATATATATAATAATCATATGTATATATCCCACATCCCCAGAATCCGTATACGCAGATTGGTATACGCAACTATTCTCTCACCTACCATTATTTGGCAGATGAACATTTTAAGTAAATCATTTAACAAATCAAAATATAATTGTAGTCCTAAATTTTGAGCTCTTGTAATGTCAATTATCCCTAGAATTTTCTGCGAAATTCTTTCCACATGAACAGCAGAACCAATGTATATAGCGATTTTTATTCGTAACTTACCCGCTCGGTGGTAGTAGCACTCTTTTCACACCCCTTTGTGGCAGCCCTTGTGTCTTCTTATATCTGTGAATCTGTTGCAGCATCTTTGCCACAATCAGTACACAGTGAATGCACATAACCATTTGCTGACACATATGGATCGTGTGTTGTGGTTTTTCAACAGCGACCACACCATGTGCTTATGAAACCCGTCATGTTTAATCTGCTTAGGTCTCGACACAGCAGTCATTTGATTGTAGTTCTCTAGCTGAGGTTGATAAGTCATAATGTGTCTGCCAACGCCAGCGTCAACATCTGAGAAGTATCACAGATGTTACCCTAATCGTTACTACTGAATTGAGTCGAGTAGGCAGGGGGAATTGCACCCCGAGCCTCTCACAGAACCGTACGTGACAGTCTCCCGTCATACGGCTCTTCCAAACAAACTCATCCAGTAAATCCATGTTTCCAATGAACAAATATTCCTGGGTAATATCTCATCATTCGTTTCAACCATCCATAGGATTTCGCATAAGTTAACAACTTATACTTTCGTCTCGCCCACTTGGCCAGACGAATGTTCAGTAATCTGAATATTCTCCCCAGCTCTGACGGACGAAACTTACCATAGTAGAAAAGCCAACCACGAATCTTCGCTGAAAGTGCCTTGGCCAATCCATGGATATCATACATCACCCATTTGTGAATTGCCAATCTGCGTAGTTCACCGATTATTCGCTGCTCACTTTTCTTGCTTATGGCTGGTCGATAACCCCAGAATTTCTCACCCGTAGATTTCGCACAAAGCCTCGGTTTGAATGTGAATCCCAGAAAGTCAAAAGATACAGGTATATTCTTAGTCTCTTTATGAAACCTCGCAGTGCGATAACAATATACGATCTTGGTCTTCTCTGGATGCACTTCCAATGAGTACTGCTTCAGTCTTGACTTCAACTTATCCAGTATGAAATAGGATTGCTCCATACTTCGGGTATGGATTACGATGTCGTCAGCATACCGCTCAAACACTATACGGGGTTGCGTATTTGCCAACCAGAGGTCAAAAGCTTCATGCAGATAGAGGTTCGCCAATAACGGACTTATAACACCTCCTTGAGGTGTCCCTTTGTCCCTTACATGCA
>JABMOS010000075.1 GCA_013203185.1 Fidelibacterota bacterium
ATTCTCAGGATTAATTCCTCTCGACATATACAGGTGAAATAAATGACACGTAAGATGGTAACGATCGACGGGATTGATGCAGCCGCATACATTGCCCACAAAACGAATGAAATTTGTGCTATTTATCCCATCACCCCTTCTTCAAACATGGGTGAGTTGGCTGATGCTTTTAGTGCACAGGGAAGAAAAAATATCTGGGGTACAGTCCCAACGGTAGAAGAGATGCAAAGTGAAGGTGGCGCTGCTGGTGCAGTCCACGGTGCCCTACAGACTGGCGCATTGACCACCACATTCACAGCCTCCCAGGGCTTGCTTCTCATGATTCCCAATATGTATAAGATTGCTGGTGAGCTCACCTCAACAGTATTTCACGTATCGGCACGCTCACTTGCAGCTCAGGCTCTCTCCATTTTTGGAGATCACTCAGATGTCATGGCCACGCGAGCAACCGGCTGGGCAATGTTGGCAGCAAACTCAGTGCAGGAAGTTATGGATAGTGCCCTGATTGCACAGTCTGCGACCCTCCAGACACGCGTTCCCTTTATACACTTTTTTGATGGATTCCGTACATCACATGAAGTCATGAAAATTGAACAGCTTGAGGATGAAGATATTCGTGGCATGATAGATGATGAGTGGGTTATTGCCCACCGCAACCGTGGTATGAATCCAAACCGACCCGTGCTTCGTGGAACCGCCCAAAACCCTGATGTTTACTTTCAGGGACGTGAAACGGTTAACCCCTATTATGAAGCCGCTCCTGAGCTGGTCCAGAAAACCATGGATCGTTTTGCAAAGATCAGTGGTCGTCAGTATCACCTCTTCGATTATGTGGGACCTGCAGATGCTGATCGTGTAATCATTATCATGGGTTCAGGTGCTGAAACAGTGGAAGAGACTATTAACCATATGAATGCCAATGGCGAGAAAGTTGGAATGCTGAAAGTTCGTCTGTTCAGGCCTTTCTCAATCAAGCATTTTATATCAGCCCTGCCTGCCACAGTTAAGAAAATCGCCGTTCTTGATAGGACCAAAGAACCTGGTGGTGCTGGTGAGCCCATGTATCAAGATGTGGTTACTGCCTTTGCGGAAGCTGCTATTGAAGACTACTTCCAGTTTGAGAAAACCCCTGTTATCATCGGTGGTCGCTATGGTCTGTCCTCGAAGGAATTCACACCAGCCATGATTAAGGCGATTTACGATGAGCTGAATTCAGCCAAACCTAAAAATCACTTTACTATCGGTATTAATGATGATGTGACCCACACCTCACTGAAATATGATCCAGAGTATCGCACAGCTAAGGGAGAAGTATTCCGCGGTCTGTTCTATGGATTGGGATCCGATGGTACGGTTGGGGCCAATAAGAACTCCATTAAAATTATTGGAGAAGGCACTGAGAATTATGCCCAGGGTCATTTTGTTTATGACTCCAAAAAATCGGGTAGTACCACCACATCTCACCTTCGTTTTGGAAAAGATAAAATTCAATCAACCTACCTTATAGATAAGGCCAATTTTATTGCCTGTCACCAGTCTGAACTGCTGGAGCAATTCGATATACTTTCCAAGGCTGAAGAAGGTGCTACATTCCTCTTGAATAGCCATCTGAACAAGGATGAGATTTGGGGTACACTATCCAGAGCTTATCAAAAACAGATCATTGATAAGAAACTAAAATTCTATGTTATCAATGCGGTTAAAGTAGCCCAGGAAACGGGTATGGGTAACCGCATAAATACCATTATGCAGACCTGTTTCTTTGCCATCTCTGGTATTCTTCCCAAAGAAGAATCTATCGCCAAGATCAAGGAAGCGATCAAAAAGACCTATAGTAAAAAAGGTGAAGCCATTGTGGAGAAAAACTTTCACGCTGTGGATCAATCTGTCTCAAACCTTTTTGAGGTCATTGTTCCAACAACGCTTAATGGGAGTGATGCACTTCGCTTAATCGTTCCTGAGGCTGCTCCTGATTTCGTCCAGAAAGTCACAGCCGAAATTATTGCTGGTCGTGGAGATGATCTGCCAGTGAGTGCCATGCCAGACGATGGCACCTGGCCAACTGCTACAACTCAATGGGAGAAAAGAAATATCGCACTGGAAGTTCCAGTATGGGAACCAGATATTTGTATCCAGTGTAACAAATGTGCAATGGTATGTCCACATGCTGCTATCCGTCCAAAAATTGCAAATGAGAATGCCTTTGAAGGCGGTCCAGCTACCATCAAACACGTGGATGTCAAGGGCAAGGAGTGGGAAGCAGGATCACAGTATATTTTACAGGTTGCCGTAGAAGATTGTACCGGCTGTAATCTCTGTGTTGAAATTTGTCCCGCTCGTGACAAGAGTAATCTCAGTCGCAAGGCTATCAACATGGCTGATCAGCGTCCACTGCGTGATGCTGAAAGAACCAATTGGGATTTCTTCTCAGATCTTCCTGAAGTTGATCGTTCCAACATCAAGCATGCTACTGTCAAGGGCTCACAGCTCTTACAGCCTCTTTTTGAGTTTTCTGGAGCTTGTGTAGGTTGCGGAGAGACACCCTATGTGAAACTTACTTCTCAGTTATTTGGTGACCGCATGGTCATTGCCAATGCAACGGGATGTTCATCCATTTATGGTGGAAATCTCCCCACAACACCTTGGGCTACCAACAATGCTGGACGCGGACCAACATGGAACAACTCGCTCTTTGAAGACAATGCAGAATTTGGTCTGGGCTATCGTTTGACCATTGATAAGCATAAGGTGCATGCTGCTGAACTCATGAATCTTCTGAAAGATGATATTGGTGCTGAACTGGTAGATTCAATTACCAGTGCCTCACAGGACAATGAGCCTGAGATTTTCGAACAACGTTTGCGCGTGAAACAAATGACAGATATTGTGGAAAAGCTGGATACACCTCTGAGCAGGCAGCTGCTATCTGTAGCAGATAACCTGGTGAAGAAGAGTGTCTGGATCATGGGTGGAGATGGCTGGGCCTACGATATTGGCTACGGTGGTCTCGATCATGTTCTTGCTTCAGGAAAAAATGTGAATATCCTGGTTTTGGATACTGAAGTCTATTCTAATACAGGCGGCCAGAAATCCAAAGCGACACCTCTGGGAGCCGTTGCGAAATTTGCTGCTGCTGGAAAACCATCTGGCAAAAAAGATCTGGGCATGATGGCCATGAGCTATAAAAATGTCTATGTCGCCTCTGTGGCCATGGGATCAAATGACGCTCAGACTGTCCGTGCCATGATGGAAGCTGAGGCCTATGATGGTCCGTCTCTCATCATTGCCTATAGCCAGTGTATCGCTCATGGAATTGATATGGCCAAGGGAATGGATCAGCAGAAATTGGCAGTGGAAAGTGCCTATTGGACCCTTTATCGCTACAACCCATTATTGGCAATAGAAGGGAAGAACCCACTCACATTGGATTCCAAACCGCCAAAGAGACATGTCCGTGAATATGCCATGAATGAAACCAGATTTTCAATTCTCAGTCGTATTGACCCTGACTTGTCAGCTAAATATATAGAAGCGTCTGATGTGGCAGCAAAGGAAAAGTATGATTACTATGCCAAGCTCGCTGCCATTTCATACGATGAAGCTTAAGTGAAGATAATAAAGGAATAATTGATATGCGTCTAAGTACAAATTATATGGGCTTGGAATTAAAGAATCCTTTAGTTCCCTCTGCTTCATTGTTAACTGAAAAGCTGGATCAAATTAAAATTCTGGAAGACAATGGTGCTTCTGCCGTTGTGCTATTTTCGCTCTTCGAAGAGCAAATTGAACAGGAAGATAGCAGCTTGGAATTTTTTATGGATTATGGCACTGAATCGTATGCTGAATCTCTGAGTTTTTTCCCAAAAGCCCATGAATTCCATTCAGGACCACAGGATTATCTGGAAAACCTCCGTAAAATTAAAGCCGGTGTTGATATCCCGATTATTGCCAGTCTTAATGGGGCTACTCCAGGTGGCTGGATGCAATATGCTAAGAAAATTCAAGAAGCAGGAGCTGATGGTTTGGAATTGAATATTCATTATTTACCAGTGGATTTCAATGAAACCAGCGCTGATGTTGAAAAACGCTATACTGATATTGTCAGCTGGGTGAAAGCAAATGTGGATATACCAGTCGCTGTTAAGATTGGATCCCGATTCAGTTCACTTCCAGCGGTAGCCAAAGCATTGGAAGCTGTTGGCGCAGATGCGCTGGTCATGTTTAACCGCTTTTATCATCCGGATATTGATTTGGAAAAGCTGGAAACAAGACGACAGATACATTTAAGTCATAGTCGTGAAATTCGTCTTCCCATGAGATGGATCTCAATTTTGCGAGGAAACGTGAATATGAGCTTTGCTGCCAGCGGTGGTGTTCATAACGCCAAGGATGTGCTCAAACTGGTCATGTCCGGTGCAGATGTTACTATGTTGACTTCAGCTCTTATGGCTCATGGACCTGGCCTGATTAAAACCATCCAAGAAGATTTAATCAACTGGATGGATGAAAATGAATATCAAAGTATTTCTCAAATGAAGGGAAGTATGAGCTTGATCCATTCGCCAAGTCCCAAAACTCTGATTCGTGATAACTATATGAGAACCTTATTGGAATTTCAGGCTACTGGTAAATAATAATTGACTTATCTGGTGGCAGGATTCCATGTTTGGGGTTCTGCCACTACCTTAAATAGCAACACTGTTTTTTTACAGGTCATGATTATATTATTGGATCGCAGCGTGTAGAACTGCTGTCTCACTTTGGCTTATGGTTAAAGGAGTAATAATGATGACATCAAATGAATCAGAGCAACGTAAAGCTTTCTGTCCTGTTTATGACATTGAATGTCCTTCAGGTCCTAAAGCCGCTACTGATTGTGAAAATCGCTTTAAAAGCGATTACAATCCATTGACAAGTTTTCGCGATTCCGAAATTGAGCATTGTGCTATTTACCGTATGGAGCAGAAAGCGGAGCGCGAAAAAGATTCAGATGAGGATGAGGGAGACTTTTAGAGTTCATCTAGTGATGAGGAGTAATAATTGTGAATACCGCTGAAAAATCATCTGAATTTAAATCTGTCCAGGATGTGCTCAAAAGAGCCATCCTTTTAGAAATGAATGGGAAAGAATTTTTTGCCATGGCGGCCAAGACAGCAACGTCAAATGTGGCCAAAGAACTATTCGAGCACATGGTTAAAGAAGAAGAGCATCACCTTAAAATTCTGCAGTTGACTTTCAAACGGCACCTGGATGAGGGGAAGGTTGTTTTGCCTTCTGAGGAAGAGCTTCAATTCGGTTTTAAAGATCCCATCATTGATAAATCATTTCTTATGGAATTGAGAAACAGCGATTTTGATTCTTCAGCAATAAGTATCGCCCTCACACTGGAAGAACGCGCCTTCAAATTCTATCAGAAAGAAGAGCTGGCAGCTACTGACCCTGATATTAAGCAACTTTTTACCTGGCTAACAGACTGGGAAATTGATCACCACCAAAAACTTATGGCCCTGGAGGAAGATTTCAGACAGGAAGTCTGGAACGACTCCAATTTCTGGCCCATGTGATCAACCCATTCTCGACTATTTGTATCAAAAACGCGGTTTGATCAACCGCGTTTTTTTTATCTTCTAGGGCAAACTGTCACTGTTTCTTTACTGTATTTGAACTTAGATATATTGCGCCTTGGGGATTAGCCACCTATTTTTAGCTAACATTTTTTGAGGAATTATTATGAAACGCTTCCCCTATATATTTAACATCCTTTTAATGAGTTCGGTTTTTTCTCAGGTCTACGAAAATACAAATATGCCATGTAAACCCATCTCGGAAATGGCTTCCCATTATTCGGCTCTCGCCAAGTCCTCCCAGCGAGCAGACATTTTTGACTATGATGTGCACTATTATAATATTGATCTCAACATAGATATTGATACCGAAGTTATTCACGGAACCGTTGAAGTCCACTTTGTGTCAGAAGTAGACAATCTGGAAAATATACAATTGGATTTTGCCACTGGAATGACAGTAGATTCCCTTACAGGTAGTGGAGGGACATTCAATCACTTCTCAGATATATTGAGTATTTCCTTGGATGGTAGCTATAACAGTGGGGAATTGATTGTAGTTGGCATAGCATATCATGGCCATCCAGAAGAGGGCGGCTTTCAGTCTTTTGCGTTTAATCATCAATTTGGAAATTCTAGCCGTCCACCAATGATTTCGACCTTGAGTGAGCCCTATGGTGCACGTTCCTGGTGGCCCTGCAAGGATGTACCTACAGATAAGGCTGATTCAGTAAGAATCTCCCTTACGACTGATGGTGCATACGATGCTGTAGCCAATGGGTTGTTGGTTTCTGAAACTCAAAATCTAAATGGTACCAAGACTACTGTTTGGGAACACAAATACCCAATCACGACTTACCTGGTTTCTCTAGCCATAACTGAGTATACATATTGGACAGAAATGCATCATTTTGCTGATGGTGATTCCATGCCCCTGGAATATTGGATGTATCCCTCTTCTGCTACTCCTGAAATGATTGATCGCTGGAATCTAACAGCGGGAATGATTGACATTTTCGGTGAATTCTTTGGAAAATACCCATTTTCTGAGGAAAAGTATGGTATGGCTCAGTTCGAATGGGGTGGAGCCATGGAACACCAGACCTGCTCCAGCATGGGCTCCTATGGTGAAAACACAATAGCCCACGAATTGGCCCATCAATGGTGGGGAGACCTGGTTACTTGTAGCAATTTCCACCACATCTGGATCAACGAGAGCTTTGCCACGTATTCTGAGGCACTCTATTGGGGTGCCAAGGACGGAGATGATGCCTATCATGATCATATGGCTTCAAAAGTAAATAGCGTTAATAGCTCTGTGTATCGCCCTGATACCAGTAGTGTTGGTTCAATTTTTAGTTACTCCATGGTTTACCAAAAAGGGGCCTGGGTCCTCCATATGCTAAGACATGTTGTGGGAGATGAGACCTTTTTTGCCAGTCTTGCTGCCTATCGGGACGAATTCCAATTCAGGACTGCTTCTACAGAAGACTTCCAAGGAGTTGTTGAAGCGGTTTCTGGTCAGGATCTGGAATGGTTTTTTGATCAATGGATTTATGGTATTGGGATCCCATCATATCGATGGTGGTGGAGTGCCACTGAGGAAGATGAATTTGGAAATTCTCAGGTAACAATTCATATTGATCAAATTCAGGGGAGTGCAATCCCAACATTTAAAATGCCAATCGATATAAAATTGAGCGATGGGACCAATGAGACAAACAGGGTGATTTGGGATTCTCTCCGAACTCAGGATTTCAATATTACACTAGATTTTGCTCCAACTACGCTAACCTTCGATGAAAATGAGTGGATACTTAAGAGTGTCAACCAAGTTGTAGATGTAGATGGTGGCATTTATCCAGGTAGTTTCAAACTTCATGCAGCCTATCCCAATCCATTTAATGGTGAAGTGAATATTCCTTATACCACCGATTCAAATTTCAATGGGACATTCATTATCTATGATCTCCGTGGCGCAGAAGTATTCTCTGTATCTTTGAGTAATGAGATAGCAGGTG
>JABMOS010000076.1 GCA_013203185.1 Fidelibacterota bacterium
ATCGTGGCGTCTATATTGAAGCCAATGTTTGGATGCTCCATGATTATGACAAGAAAGCATGAAAGCGGATTAGAAGAGAAGACTCCTCATGATAAAAGTAGAAAACCTCTCAAAGCAGTTCGACACCACCCTGGCCGTAAACAAGCTGGACCTACATATTGAAAAAGGTGAGTTATTCAGTTTTCTGGGTCCCAACGGGGCTGGAAAAACCACCACCATTAAAATGATGGTTGGCTTAATGACGCCTACTCAAGGTACCATTCACATGGGTGGCTTCAATGTGGAGAAAGATCCCCAGAAGGCCAAGTTTATCACGGGATATGTCCCGGATGCGGCCTTTCTCTATCAGCATTTGTCCGGGTTGGAACTGATGATGATGGTGGGTCAACTCTACTCAATGGACAACAAAGCCGTGCATAAAGAGCTGGAAGCATTGAGTGAACGCTTGTTTATGAAGGAATGGATTGGTCATCGTATCTCAGGATACTCACAAGGGATGAAACAACGCCTGGCCTTTGCCTCAGCCTTTTTACACAGTCCTGAAATATTGATTATTGATGAGCCCATGGTGGGGCTGGATCCAAAGACAGCCAGGATCATCAAGGACATGCTCAAAGAACGCAGTCAAAGCGGTGTCACTGTCTTTATCTCAACCCACAACTTGAATGTGGCAGAAGAGTTGTCAGATCGCATTGCCATTATCAACCGAGGAAAACTCCTGGGTATGGGCACTGTGGATTCCTTTGAATCGGTCTCCGGTGAGCAAGAGAACCTGGAAGAGCGATTTTTGAGAATTGTTGAAGAAGAAGAGCATACGGTAGGTCACCAGGACCTTGATGAAGCTCAACCCAAATAAGCCAATTGCACAATTTCTATAGATTGGAGACCTTGTTATCATAAGCCAGCAAGCCCAACTCCTGTTCCGTGTAAAACGCCAAAGCCTTAAGGGCTTTCTATCAGGCGTATTCAAACAGAAACGTCTGGAGATCGTTGTCTCCAGTCTGATTGTTTTCGGGCTGATTTTTGGCGGGTATAAATTATTTGTCTCCGGGGGTAATTTTCTCCTCAGGCAGGGAGAACTTGGTGGGGTCTTTCTGGATCGCCTGTTCTATCTGGGCTGGTCCATTATTTTTTACCTCCTGGTTTTATCCAATCTGGTGACAGGTTTTTCAACCTTTTACCGTTCTCCTGAAGTCGCCTTTCTCATGACGCTTCCCGTAGACAACAAGCAAATATTCAGGATCAAATTTATTGAGAACCTGGTCTACAGTTCCTGGGCTATTCTCATTCTTGGAATCCCCTTGACGCTAGGGTATGGATCGCTTCAAGGGTTGTCGCTCTGGCAATATGGCCTGGTCTTTATTACGGGGATTTTGCCCTTCCTATTTATAGCAACGGTTTCAGCCAGCCTGCTGCTTATGCTCCTGGTCTTCCTTAGTCGCTTCTTTAAGATGCGGACGGTTTTCCTTTTTCTCGGGGTGCTCTTTACGGGCATTTTTTATCTCTATTTTAGCGTGAGTCAACAGGACACAGTATTGACGGGCAACCTTGGCAACTTCAGGTCGCTGGGTCGCTATCTGGCCAACATGGCCAACACTTCCTTCCCCTTCATACCCAGCTATTGGTTGAGTCGGCTCTTTATGGGCAGTGAAGCCCTGGTTTTGATGGAGCGTCTTTTCTATGCAGCTTTGTTTGTGACCACGGCAGCCCTGGGATGGGAGATTATAAACTGGACAGCAGAAAAGTTCTATTTCCAGACTTACCAGGTCATGGAAGGTCAGGGACAAAAGACCAAAAGAACACCACTAAGCAGGATATTTAATTTTAGTTGGTATGGGTTGCGACCCCCGGTGAAAGCCATGGCTTCAAAGGATCTGGTTCAGTTTCTGCGAACACCGCAACAGTGGGTCCAGTTTTTATTGCTGGGTTTCTTTATTGGGGTCTATTTGATCAACTTGTCTCGAGGTCAGTTGCATATGGACGAGCTGTCAACCTTTTGGCGTACTACGATCTATATTTTTAATTTTGGATTTACAGGATTTATTCTGGCAGCGTTAACGGCACGGTTTGTCTACCCTATGATCAGCATGGAGGGCCGCTCCCTGTGGATTTTGCAGATGGCTCCCTTCTCCATGAAACGGGTCTTTATAGAAAAATTCTGGTTTGCCTTTTTCGTCCTGTTCCCCCTTACTGAAGTTGTTGCGCTTACCTCAAACTTCTTTTTGGGTCAGGGTCTGGAAGTTTCCTTGATTGCCAGTGGCTTTCTGTTTCTTACCAGCTTGTCCCTCATCAGCCTATCGCTTGGTCTGGGAGCTGTCTATGCTCAGTTTAACGAGACCAACCCCATGAAGATAAGTAGTGGTTATGGTGGCATTATCACAGTGGTCCTGAGCCTGATTTATGTGGCTTTTTCAGTCACCTCACTGGTCTTTGTTGTCAACCTCCATATGAACCATGGGTCGAGCTTTATGATTGGAATTATTGTCGCTTTTGTGATTGTGCTGACAATCCTCTATACCTGGTTGCCCTTGAAGTGGGGTATCCGGGCTATTGCTTCCTACGAGAGATAGTCTAAAGTCGAAGGTCTTAAAACCGGACCAGGCTAGACATTGAGCGTCACCCTGAGGTTCTCGAAGGGTGTTTTTAAAAAAGCTTTCGATGTAAAACAATAGAGACGTGTAAGACCAGGCTTATTGGAAACCTGATTAACTGAGACTGTGTCCTCCTTCGAGAACCTCAGGATGACACGACCTGCGATAGCTCTAGATAGCAATCATAAACCTGGTAGGCCCTCCAGGAGAAAGTCTTATCCCTCAGTAACAATAACCTTTTCCATGACATCACCCTGTTGGATGCTGTTGAGGACATCAAGACCATCTGTGAGCTTTCCAAAAACAGTGTGACGACCATCCAGGTGTGGCTGTGAGGCATGGGTGATAAAGAACTGGGAACCATTGGTTCCTGGTCCAGCATTGGCCATGGAGATCACATTGTCAATATGCTTGTTGGGGTTGCCAGCAAACTCGTCTTCAAACTTATATCCTGGACCGCCCATTCCAGTACCCGTTGGATCTCCACCTTGAACCATGAAATTGGGGATGACTCTATGAAAGGCAATACCATCGTAGTATCCCTCTTTGGCTAGGAAGGTGAAGTTGTTCACAGTTTTGGGTGCGTGGGCTGCAAAGAGGTCCAGCTTCATGCTGCCTTTGTTGGTAACTATTTCAACGGTGTAGTTCTTAATGGTATCGATCTGTAGTTCTGGTGGGGTGTTCCATTGTTGTGACATGTCTGTATTTCCTTATTGATTCATATTTAAATATTTCGCTTACAAAATATGATTGACAGGGGCATCCCCAATGAAATAAGAGACCCCTTCGCGTTCAGTTATGGCCCGACAAGTAAACTCAACCTACCCGGACATTGAGCTTGCTTGTGGGGGCGTAACTCGCAGGGTGAAGACCCATCGAAATATCCAGACCTTGATGTGTAACCCCTTTGGTTTCGAGAGCCTCAACCACCGGGGAGGTGTGGGTTGGCAGGAATTACTTTTCCCCATTCCCGAAGGTTTTGAATTGGGTGGATGCAGTTTGGAGATAGGAGCGAAAATTCTTCTGATATTGATTGAAAAGCTGCACATCTGAAACGGGCTCAAAGCGCGCATTTTCCACAGAGGATTGTATCTTGTATAGCGCTGTCTCCTGGCCAAAGCGTTCGAAATAGAAATAATCATCCTGCACCCAAAACGCCTCATTAGCTATAACCTTGCAGGCCAGACCAGATTTTTTAGAGAGCGTGTTTTGTCCAAAAAATGTGAATTCCTGGGGATAATCGATTAAGCCTAGTACGGTTGGGACCACATCAATCTGGCTCACTGGCTGGTTAATAGTTTGGGGTTCCAGGGCTAGTCCAGGGGCATAAATAACAAAAGGGATGTGGGCATTCTGAAGTTTTGCGAATTCTGATTTGTAAACAGTGAGGCCATGATCTGCAATGAAGACGAAAATGCTCTTATCAAACCAATCTCGTTGTGAAGCCTCGTTCATAAAATCGCCGAGGGCCTGGTCAACATAAGCCATGCTGCGATGTACTTTCCCCTGGCGAAACAGGCTGTCAGGATAAGCAGGGATGATTGCTTCATATTCCGGTGGAATTTCCCAGGGCTGATGGTTTGTGGTGGTGAAAAGGGTGAGCAATGTCGGTTTGGTGGCCTTGTCCATTTCCTCAAGGGTGCGGTTAAATACAGCATGATCATATATGCCCCATTGTGTGCCTGAAGCATCTGGGCTAAAATCACTTCGCTCAATGACTTGATCATAGCCCTGGATGGTCATAAACCCATTCATATTGTCAAACTGGGCATCGCCACCATACATAAAGTGTGTGCTGTATCCAATGCGTTTTAAGGCGCTCCCGAGACTGGGCACCTGGTTGACGGACTCGGTGCGGGATATCAGAGGTAAACCAGGCAGGTTGGGCCAGGACATAATAATTGAACTAATGCCATGCGCTGAGCGCACCCCATTGGCGAAACAGTTGGTGTAGGCAATCCCCTCTCTGGCCATGCGATCCAGGTGTGGTGTAACCGATGGCTCCTCAGGGTGGAGGTAACCTGTAAAGGCGGCAGTATGTGATTCAAGAATGATTAGGATGACATTGTAGTCCTTGCTTGATGTGGAGTCAAACTTTCTGGTCATGGAGACCTCATCCACAAAGGTCATTCCTGGATCTTCCAGGAGCTGACGGCTGGCACGAAAAGCTTTTTTGGTATCATAATACTGTGTGAGTTCATCGGCTTTGCCTTCCGATGAAAACTGGACCACACTTCTCCCGAAAAAGAAGAGCGAATTCAAGGCCGTTTGATTGGCTGTGAGGTCGGAGCTAAACATGGCATAACCCCAGTCAATGGGCCGTTCTTGCCAGCCCCCTCGAATAGATGTTCCCAGTATGATAATCGAAAGACTAAGATAAAGGATTCTCATGGGGGTTGAACCAAAAGCGCCTTTAATGCGCTTGCTGACATGCCAATAGAGGGCGAAAACTCCCCCGGAAAAGAGGAGCAGGCCAGCTATTGCAGGCCAGACGGGATATTCTTCAAAGATGAAGGCCATGCTGTCTTTTTGCCACAAATAGGAATTCAGCGTGAGAAAATTCAAGTGTGTGTCAAATTCCCCAAAAACAAAAAGATCTACAACGCTCACCAGGGAGATCACCAGGGTAACCAGGAAGAGGTAGGCATTCAAAATGGTTCTGAGGGGGGTCATTTTTGTGATAAAGAGTTTAATGATTAAAACAACCAGAAGAGGTAGCATCAAATACGAGGCTACCATGGCATCAAGTCGTATTCCAACCACAAAGGATTGGAGGTAAAGATCCCACTTTGAAGCCTCAAGAAATTCATGGTTGGAAACGAGGAAAACCAGTCGCCAAAAATTCATCAGGACGATTAAAAAGAGAAAGGTCCACCAATAGCGAATCAGGTCGGCTGGCGGAGTATATCTCTTTTTAAATCGTATTGGTGAGTTGGGCATGGTTTGATTCCAATCCTGCGAAGAGCAGCGTGTTGCTCTTCGCAGAATCTATTGAAATCTTATTTTCGCTTATCCAGTAAACCCATAAATGCCGGTAGTATAATTATGGTAGTGAAAAAGCAGGCACCCACACCAAAAATCAGGGCATAGGACAAACTGGCATATCCTCGGAATGGTGAAAACATCATGGATCCAAAAGCCAGGATGGTGGTCAAGGAGGTTAATAACACAGCCTTCCCTGTACTTGAAAGCACAACCTGGGCTGAGCGCGGTCCCTCTATGCGCCAGCGGTGGACAACGTGAACCCCATCGTCTATACCAATTCCCAATATGAGGGGTAGCGCCATGACATTCATCATATCCAACTGGAGGCCAAAGAGCTGCATGAGCCCAACCATCCAGACGCCACCTGTGGCCAGTGGTAGCATGGCAATAAGGGCATATTTAAAACTCCGGAAGTCCAGAAGCAGGATGAGGAAAATCAAGACCAGCGTCAGGTAGGCTGCGTTGCGACCATCACGCCCGATGATCTCAAAAAGTGCCCGCATGATGACGGGCATACCCGTGGTACGCTCGCTCACTGACTCCAGCTCATTGGCAAACTGCTCCATGAATGGTTTGTCTTGCCAGATATTTCCAGAGGGCAGTACTGTTGTGAGAAAGAGAGAGCGATCCTTGCTGGCGTAGCGATCAACAATTGACTCAGGAAGAACGTCCAGACTCAAGGGTGATGTGTTGGCCATTTGCAGAACGCTTGCCTTGAAATAATCGGCATAAGCGTCCTGGAAGGCATTCAGTTTTGCTGTAACAATGTTGGGTCCCTGATCAAACAGGCCATATATGTTGCTAAAAACGGTAACATCTGGTGGGTTCTCTACGCTGCCAACAATTTCTGTGCAGCGGGCGTAGACCTTGTCCTGTCCTCCCAGGAAAGCCATGGATTGAAACTCCATGATATTCATTTCAAGTCGTTCGATTTCCATTCGAATCCGATCAAGATCTTGAGGTCTGATAGGGGTGACCTGGGCACGCTCCATGAGCTCATGAATCTCTTCAATATAGGGAGCTCTTTCTGCTTGTTCCTGGGCAGAGGGGATAAACATTGAAATGTCTTCAACAGAGGCAACGGAGGGCAGCTCTTTGGCCTTCTTGCGAAGCTCTCGGGACTCCTCTACACTTTCTGAGACGAGGTAGGCGAAATCCATACTCAGGTCAAATTTTTCCTGGACTGTGTCCTGAAGCATGATACTGGGGAGCCCTTCAGCCTCCAGATCCATCATATTGTGGTTGAAGGTGATTTGTCTGGCACTGAAAGCCAACAGAATGGTAACCACAAAAACAGCTGCGATGCTGCTCCAGGGATTGTCCTGAATAAAAAGGCCAACTTTCCCCAGAGGTTTTAGGGTGAGATCTCGTGGCGCCTCTTCTGCGGAGAGTCCTTTTTTGATTCTCTTTTTTGCATAGCGACGTTCTCTCACGACCAGGAAGACAGGGAGCAATACAAAGCTGGAAACCATGACTGCCAGAAGTCCGATGGCAGTAACCAGACCCAGCTCGCTCATGGCTCGGGAGTCACCAATCATCAGTGCCAGAAAGGCGACTGAGGTTGTCAATGCGCCTGTAGAAACACCACCGCCACTTTTTTGCAGACCGGCAAGGGTGGCTGCTTCCAGGGAAAGTCCCTTGGCCCGCATTTCAGTAAAAGTTGAAATGATATGAATGGAAAAATCGATACCCAGACCAATCAAAATGATCATGAACATAGCCGTCATAATATTTAGAACGGGTACGACAACAGCCACAATCCCGGCTGCCCAGATCAAGCCAATTATCAGATTGAGAAGGGCAAGTGCAGGGGCCATTGCCATTCTGAAGGCTACAAAGAGCAAAGCGCCAATAAGAAAGAATGAAAGTCCAATGGAGATTTCCAGACCTTGAGAGCTGTAATACATTTCATCACGACCAACAGCTATGGCGCCTGAAAGTCCGGCTTGAACATTGGGATGATCTTTCAGAACGTCATTGAGAACGGCCTGGACGGCATCGGTTCCATCCACAATGAGGAAAGCATCCATCATGCTGAATGTGGGAATAAGATTCATGATCAAGGCTTCTCTATCGTAGGAAAGGAAGTAGGGCTCTCCCAACAGAAGCTTGTCCACGGCGGCCTCAGCGTCAGAGTTCCTGATGCTTCCGGTTCGCAGTGTGTGTCCAACGGCTTCCATCCAGTCATTGATCCCGTTTACAAAAATGAGGGCGCCATCTTCCTCTTCCCTGTTTGACATGGACTCTTCAGGCTGGATGTATTCTTTTTCAAAGGAATTGTTCATGTTGGTTAACAAGCCAGCCAGGCCTGGATCCTGGAAAACATCTTTCATGTTTTTCAGGACATCTTCCTTCATGAGCATAAAGCCATGCGCCTTCATGAAGTCCAGATCAGCTTTATAGTCAACGCGACGGACATAGATAGCTGGATCCTTGTCCTTGCCTGGGATAGTCAGCGAATCGAGAACCCGAGGGGCCAGGTCATCAGCGAAAGCTTTGATGTCGGCTTCATTGCCCTGGGCCACCACAATTATGCTGGAGGCAGATTGAAACTCTTTCAGAATGCGGTCGAATTCGATGGTACGCTTGTCACCTTCGGGGAGCATATCTGACCATTTTGGGGTCATGGACATTCCACCTGAAAGTATCATGGTTATAAGGGTTATACCTGCCATTATCCACAGCATAAGCCTGGTTTTGTTTACGGCCAGGTCGGCCAGTTGTTTGATTAATCGATCTCTCATGATTAATCCTTTCTAGGATAGTTGTTAAATTTTGGAAAAAGCTTAACCGCAAAGCTCGCGGAGGGAGCAAAGGTTGTGTTGTTTACTGTCATTGGTTGGGAGTTCTTAAAAATCACTGCGAACCCTGAGACGAAGACCCCAATCCTGTAGTCCAAATTCAGTGTCATCATCGCCCCAGAACAGGCTGCTCTGTAGGGAGATGTTGGTGTTTTGAAAAACGTTCCATTCCAATTGAGGTGCAAAAGTCCCGCTATTGTCATTGAAATTGGCAATGACCAACGCACTCAAGGAGACGTAGTCAAACGTGGGATGCATGGCATACAGGAATGCGTAATCTTGCATGAGGCTGTGTGTCCCGCCACCCAGGCTTGCGAGGTAATCAGTCAGTGTCAGGTCAGAAATATCTTTTTTACCGTCCTCGTTATGAAGGAACTCAGCGAGCAGATAAAAAGAATTATCAAACGTGTGGTCTAGACCAAGGATGTATTCTGTAAAGGGATCACGAGGGAGGGGATATGCAATAGAAGACCAAGGGGGAAAATAGGTGGTGTTTAGTGTACTATGGGCTATTTCTGTCCAAACACCCCAGCCAAACAGCTCACCAATTACACTTCCTCCAACGAGATCTCTTTCTTCAATATATGGATCTCCTAGAATGGGTGTTTCATTGGTAGGAGCATATTGCTTGACAACAGTAATACCAAAATCAAAACTTCCCAAACCTCCCTTGAGGACAAGTTGCATGGTTGAGCTTTCAATGTCATCACCTGGTTCAATGATGCTGATGGCGGTTGAACGATCACCCAAGGGTAAATCCAGGCGAATGACATCTACGCCGGGTTGTTCATAACTGGGGTCCATGAGAGTTTTGTGGTTAAAAATATCTGTGGGGTTCCAGGCATAAGCCACTCCGGGAGATATCTGTTGTCGTCCCAATGTCACATCAATCAGCGGGAATGAAATCTTCATGTAAACATTGTCTAAAAGCAGGGTGTCAGGAAGATAATAGTACATAACCATATCCTGCTTGTTGGGGATAAAATCAAAAATATTCCAGTTTGTTTTCCCCCAATACTGCTGTGCGTTAAGGCTTGCGCCTATGAGGATATTGTCATTAGGTCGGGCCTCAACATCGAGACGAAATTTGTTATATCCAAAAGAGTAGCGTTCTGATCCAAGTTGCAAAATGTCAGCCTCCGACTCAAAATAACCATAAAACTCGGGTTGGGCCCAGAGCAGGCAAGGAAGCACTAATATGATCCCCCAGATTTTCATTTTTTCAGGTTCCTTTCAGAAAAGAAGCCCTCTGGTGGTTCCCAGGCGTAGGTGACTTCCAGGGTTCGCATGGTTGTGCTTGACCGTTCATTGTTGTCGGTCATGACCATGGCCATGGCTGTTGGATAGTCCTCAATCATTTGAATGTCACTGAGAAGTAGAGATTTGGAGTTGAATCCATTGTCATCATAATAGTCAAGGGCTATGGGGAAGTAGTCTGATTGTCGGGCCCAGAGGATTATTTTAGGGTATGGTGGGTCTTGTTCTGTGATGCCCAGGAGTTCGACTTTCCAGACCAACTCACCATCTCTTGTTTCTTCAGCGAGAAGTGTTGATTTGAATTTTGTCTGAAAAACATCTCCCCCACCCATGTCCTCGTAGGTGAAATCAGAGCCTTGCATTTTCTGTTTCTTAGCATGTGAGGCCAGTTTGCGAACCCGCTTGGTTCGCGGGAAGTAGCTCCAGATATCGTCGGCATTGTTGAGCATAAGAAAAGCCTGCCCTCTGATAGCGGCGGGCTTGGTATACCGAGTCAGTGTGCTTTTGCCTTTTTCAGCTGCCCAGGATTCAAACTCGAAAACACGCTCCTTGCCAGAGCTGGTAATGATGGTTTGTGTCCCTGTGGAATAGGAATTCTCAGGTGACATGATTTCAGTAACGCGGTTAATAATTTCTGTTCCTGTGGGGGCTTGAGCAACCAACCAGGAGAAACTTAAAAGGACAAATAAAATGATCCTTGTTGTCATCGTTCAAGTCCTTCCATAAAACTTTCAATGCCTTCCATCAGGGCACGATCAAATGCGGCACGATCAGTGTTGAGCATGAACTGCCAGACGAACCCATCAATAAATGCCAGGGCAAGGGTGGCGACGCCATCAAAATTCATGTCCCGAAAATCCTCGGACATGACTCCCGCTTTGAGGATGTTAATGACGAACTGTTTCATTTTTTCATAGGATGCAGAAAGTTGTGTGGATTCATGCTCGCCTCGTTGGATAGCCCGAGCGCCCTGGGCCCACATTTCTGTGATAATGAGCATGGCCTCATCCATTTCGAAGATTATTTCCACATTCATGCGCATGAAGGTACGCAGTTTATCCCGGGGACTTAGATCCATAGCATACAGGGTTTCTGATGCATCAACCATATCATTCATAATGGTATCAACCATGGCATGAAAAATCTCATCTTTACTGCTGAAGTACTCGTAGACTGTACCTTTGCCAATTCCGGCTTCCTTGGCAATGTCTGCAATTTTTCCTTTATCTAAGCCATCTCTGGCAAAAATATGTATAGCTGCTCTAATAATTGCATCTGCTTTTGCAGGATCTTTTTGTAGGGGACTCATAATAAAACACCTCCTTGGGTTGAGTGCGAAAAGAAGATATGACCGAACAGTCGGTCAATCAAGTATTTTTTGGCGTTTCAACAATGTTTTTCCATAAGGGCCATTCCAGTATATCTTAGACCACCTTTGATAACCAGGAGCATTGAAAACAGCAAGATGAGACCTATCCACCATGTTTAAGTACATGATAAAACCATCTAAATCCTGGGTGCACATAACAGCACTCCTGGGTATGGTCATCTCAGTCATGCTTGGTCTTGGCTCCTGTTGCCCCGAAGATCCGTATGCTGGCTATCTCAACTTGATCATCACCACAGAGCCTAAATCCCTGGACCCCGCCCTCTCCACTGATATTACCACTGGAGTTATAACTGCACTCATGTATGACAACCTGGTTCGCTTTGGTACGGGTAGTGAAATTCTTCCTGGACTGGCAAAATCATGGGAGATGTCTGCAGATGGGTTGAGTTATGTGTTTCACTTGAGAAGTGATGTCAAGTTTTGGGATGGAAAAGCGTTAGTTGCCACTGATGTGAAGTATTCTTTTGAGCGAGTACTGAATCCGGAAACCCGCTCACCCCAGACCTGGCTGCTTTCACCCATCGCTGGCTCACAGACATATATGCAGGGAAAAGCAGATGATGTGATGGGTATAAGTGTCCTTAACGATACGACAATTCAAATTATTCTGACCTCCCCGTTTGCTCCCTTCATTGGTTTTCTTGGTGCCCCAGCCACTTCAATAGTGCCAAAGTATGAAAGCACCGAGGTTGATTTAAAAGTTACTCCCATTGGCACCGGTCCATGGATATTTGAACAATGGCAAGCGGATAGGCAGATACGTTTTACACGGAATGACAACTACTATCATGGTCCAGCAAAACTAAAAGGTCTTTTGTTAAACAACATGCCAGAAGTTTTAACTTCGGCTGTTGAATTTGAAGCAGGCAACTTAGATGTTATGACAATCCCCAACTCTGAATTCAAGTATTGGACCCGTTCAACAGCATGGAAACCCTACATTCACAAGTTGGATGAATTGGGTATCTATTATTTGGCCATGAATGTCCAGAGACCCCCCTTTGATGACCAGAGAGTGCGGCAAGCAGTGACCCTTGCTATAGATAGAGAAAAGATCATTCATCGCATAATGCACAATAGTGCAACATTGGCCCTGGGTCCTATACCGCCTGGCCTGGAAGGCTATGACTCCACACGAATACCCATCCCATATGATCCGCAAGCTGCTCGCAAGCTATTAAGTGACGCTGGTTACACAGAGGGTTGTGAATTTGATCTATGGGTCGATCCTGGTGCAGCTGTTTCTCAAACCCTGGAGGCCATACAACACTATCTAAATGAATCGGGTTTTATTGTACATTTGGTTCGGAACGACTGGAATATGATGCGTGATGCCATGCGAAAAGGTGAAACGGATGCTTATTGGGGGAACTGGTGGGCAGACTATGCCGATGCCGAAAACTTCCTCGCACCTCTCTTTCATTCTGACAATGCCGCTCGACGTAACAGGTACTCTAATTCAGATGTAGACAGTTCCATTGAAGAGCTTCAGAAAAGTTTAGATCCTCAACAACGAAAACACCTGGCCATGAAAGTTGATAGTGTCCTCATTGTAGAATCTCCTTATGCCTTTATGTGGTACCCCACATCTTACACGGTGGTTCAGCCAAATTTAAAAGGCTACACCCCCCACCTCATGCCCAACGCAAATAAATACACAGATGTTTATTTCGAAGATAAGGATACACCATGAACCACATTGACTCACATCCCATATTAGGACAATTAAATGAACCCCAAAGACGACTTACTGACGTAGCCGAGATTCAGGCTGCTCTGGCTGAACGGAGAAGGGTCATGGAAAGAGATGGAAAATACACAACCGTTGTGGCTGGAGTCATTGGTATGAGTGGCTTGTTCTTTATGAATCCACTCCCCTTTTATTTGGTCCTTGGTTTGTTAGTGGTTGGTTTGCCACTGGTATGGCGACACCTTGTAAAAGAAGCCCGTGAATTCGCCATGACTGATGAAGAGATAGTTGAGATTATAAATGATAAAAGCACGTAGATCTTAATATTGATCCAAAAAAATGAATGTTAAACCCAAACCCCCAACAGGTAAAATATGCCCCTAATAAATGACCCTACCGCCATCCTGGTTTATCTACTTTCCCTCATTGGTCTGATCTACTTTTTAAAACAACAGTCCTGGGCGACAAAAATATTTGACATCGTCCCTCCTGTGATCTGGGTCTATTTCCTGCCCATGATTTCCACCACACTTGGGATTACCCCTGAACAATCTGATTTATATGGCTGGGTCAAAACCTACCTCCTTCCTGCAGCCCTGGTACTATTGCTCTTGTCTGCAGATGTTAAAGCAATTTCTAAGCTTGGACCAAAAGCCCTGGGTACCATGTTGGCAGGAACCATTGGAATTGTTCTGGGTGGTGTTATCAGTCTGGCCATCTTTGGTCGTTGGTTGCCTGAGGATGCCTGGCAAGGCATGGGCGCCTTGTCTGGATCATGGATTGGTGGAAGCTCCAACATGGTTGCTGTGGGAACCTCAATTGGTGTCCGGGACGAACTGTTTGGGGTTATGATCATCGTTGATACCGTTGTCGGATATGGGTGGATGGGTATTGTCATCTTCATTTCAGCCTTCCAGTCAAGACTGGATAAATGGAACAGAGTTACCTCCTCGCCTGTTGACGATCTCAGTGATCACCTGGCAAATTCAGATCATCAAAAAAAAGAACCCTTAACCTTTCCTGGCTTGATCTATATGCTGGTAATTGGAATCGGTCTCGGCTATGTATGTCTCATCGCCGGAGAATTTCTCCCGGACCTTGGAAAAGTTGTTACCAGTTTTGGTTGGACGGTAATCCTGGTTTCCATTGTTGGGCTGGGGCTCTCATTTACTCCCGTTGCAAAACTTGAAAAGCAAGGTGCGTCACATCTCGGGAATATCTTCTTGTACATACTTCTGGCCACCATTGGTGCCAAGGCTGATCTGCGCTCCATTACTGAAGCGCCCATGTTTCTCATGGTGGGAGTTTTATGGATAGGCATTCATGCCACAATTCTGTTTAGTGTAGGTCGATGGCTAAAAGCGCCCATGTTTCTCATCGCCACCAGCTCTCAGGCCAATATCGGTGGCGTGGTTAGCGCTCCCATCGTTGCTTCTGTTTATCAAAAAGGCATGGCACCCGTTGGTCTACTCATGGGTGTTCTGGGAAATATCCTGGGTCTGTATTTTGGATTTCTCACCGCCCAGCTTATGGAGTGGGTGAGCAGGCTATAAAATATATATCGGCTGATCGTCACCTTTGACTTCGACCCTTCGATAAACTAAGGACAGGAAAGCTCAACCGCAGTTTCAGATCTCGGACATTGAGCCTGCCTGCCTGGTCGTAGCTTGAAAAGCGAAGACTGGTCGAAATGCCCATTACCATAACATTTCATCTTGGTTTCGACGAGCTCAATCGTCGAGTAGCCCAAGTATTAAAGCGTCAATTTTCCTAATCCTCCATCAATCCCTATCTTTTATTCCCCTGTAAAAATCTTATACTAATTCAATGAATCAATGGGATTACCAGCAAGGCGCGCAGCGTATGAAATTTGGACCAAACAAAATGGGTGATGGCGTGCGTCAACTCCTCATTGCCAATGTGATTGTGTTTTTGCTCACCCAGATTATGGGCATGCCTATCTGGGCCAATTGGTTTGGCTTGAACCCCCATGATGTCATTTTTGGTCTTCGTATCTGGCAACCCTTTACTTATATGTTTTTACACGGTGGCTTCTGGCATATCGCCATAAACATGCTCATGCTGTGGATGTTCGGGTCAGAGCTGGAGGGGATCTGGGGTCGTAAAGAATTTTTACGATTCTATGTTGTGACTGGGGCAGGAGCAGGTGTCTTTTCGCTGGTACCCTATTTTATTGGCGTTCTCGGCGGGTACAGGGGAACCATTCCTTCCATCATAGGCGCCAGTGGTGCTGTGTATGCCATCCTTCTGGCCTATGCCTTCACTTACCCCGAACGCAAGGTGCTGGTCTATATGCTCATCCCAATCAAAGTAAAATACCTCATGCTCATCATGGGCTTTATGACCTTTGTATCCGTGGGTAATGGCGATGGCATTAGCCATATAACCCATTTGGGCGGCCTGGTGGTAGGCTGGTTCTATCTGAAAAGGACTGGACGCTACCGTGGTCTAAATATCCCCTGGAGACAGTGGCTTAACAGGCTTACAAAAATTCGCATTGTCAATGATGGTGCCTCACAAAAGAATGGACCTTCTGCCTCAAAACCCCAGCAACAGGGATGGCATCGAGTCCGCAGTGAAACTGAGCTAAGAAAAGAGATGGACGCTCTCCTGGATAAGATTACTCAGGTGGGCTATGAAAAACTGAGCAATGCCGAAAAAGAGCGTCTTCTGGAATTGTCTTCACAGTTGTCAAATGATGGGGATCATCTGGACTAATCGTATCGGCTTTCACCAGCCCCCCCAACTTCTATTGAACCACAACGTCTATGAGTGCAGTCACATCACCTACATTGATGTCAAAATCACGATTGATATCTGAGAGATAAAAGGTCACGGGATCAGGAACCCCAAGGTCCACGATGCCCTCAATAAGGACCACCACATCAAGAATATTGATGGATCCATCATCATTGATGTCTGGAGGTTCTGGAAGAGGATCCGCATATATGGGCTGAAACAGAACTTCGCCGCCACCTTCTTCGTTATCATTTAGCGTGGCATCGACTTCAGAAAGATCAAGACCAAGCCAATAGTTGTTCTGGGCCATAATGGGGGATGAGGTATCATTCCAGATGTGCCAGGTTTCACCATTGTATGTGTTATCATAGAATAGATTGAGACCATCATCGCCAGGGTAATCATTGACCATATCACCCAGGTTGGGGGAAGCTCCCACGATAATAGAAACTCCATAATAATTTCCAGCGATATAATTTCCCATGATGATTCCAACAGAAGAGCTATAGCCTGCGTAGATACCAGCACCAGAATTAAAATTGCCTTCTTGATAGTTGGCCACAATAATATTATCCAGGATATATGCCGGAGCGCTTACCACTGTAATTCCTGTGAAATTGCCCTGGATTAAATTGCCTCGGATTACAGGTGCAGCTACAGAAGTTAGTGTCCAGACGCCTACGCCTTGACCATGATTATTTTTGATAATGTTGTTCTCAATGAACTGAGGGGAACAGGAGTCTATAAACAGGGCGGGATGATTGAAGTCATTTTCAGAATTTCCCGACAGCAGGTTTCCCGTTACTTCAACATCATCTGATTGCAAAATTTTTATCCCATAATCACCGCTGTTCAGTATCTGAGAATCACGGATGTAAGACGTGTCTACATTGGAGAATGAGATTCCAGTTCCACTTGCGGCCTCTATATGGCAGTGCTCAAGTTTAGCGCTTCCACTAATGATATTAATTCCACTTTCAAGGGTAATGAAAGAGCAATATGATAACTCAAGTTCACCGTTGTCACCCCGTAGGCTGGCACCATCATGAAAGTTCACTTGCTGGCCAGACAAATAACCCTGGACCCTTAACTCAAATGTTCTGCCCATGCTTACGTTGACCATGGGCTCGATGATCAAGGAGTCTCCAAAACCAACCACACAGTTTGCAGTAAGTTGATAGGGGCTTCCTGCAGTATCCCAGACGCCGCTCACATTGCCACTCACCAGGGTTTGTGACATGAGGCTACTCATAGATAAGAACATGAGAAATATTTTAACACGCATTGATTGATTCCTTCATCGTTGATGGAAGATAAATCAATTCAATTGCTTTTAATCATTCAAATGGATAATAATTTGAGCACGTACAAAAACAGTTTCACGGAGACCCTAATGATTGATATCAGTATAGAGATGCATGAGAAATATATTCGTGATGGGTATATCCGGATCACTAATGGGGTTGATGAAGAAAGTCTTGGTCAGCTAGCAGTTGAACTCCGCAATCTCATGGCAAGACTGAATCCCAATGTTGACCCAGTGGAAATGCGTTCTACGTATAACCGGGCGTTTACCCAGGTCACCAACCTGTGGCAGAAATCCGAAATTGTCAAAAACTTCGTCTTCCGAAGTGACCTGGCTGAAATCGCAGCAAAGGTCATGGGGGTTAATGGTGTCCGGCTTTACCATGACCAGGCGCTGTTTAAAGAGGCTGGGGGAGGGGCAACGCCCTGGCATGTGGATCAGGTATACTGGCCCCTGGATACCGTCAATGCTTGCACATTCTGGATTCCCCTCCAGACCACACCATCAGAAATGGGCACCCTGTCCTTTGCCAGAGGGAGTCATTTAAAAACCGGTGGGAGAGAGATGGTCATCAGTGATGAAAGTGAAGCCTTCTTTTCACAATATGTAAAGGACTCAGGTTTTGAGGTCAGTGCTGATGAATTTGATCTTGGAGATATCAGTATTCATGCTGGCTGGACTGTCCACCATGCTGGTCCCAACCTGACCAGTATACCTAGAGAAGTCATGACCATCATCTATATGGCTGATGATACTCGACTTTTAGAATCACCAACCAAAACTCAATACGTGGATCGGGATGCCTTTACACCAGAGGTTCAGCTAGGGGAAGACATTAATACACCCTTGAATCCAATATTGTTTAAGAAGTAATCCTACTGGCCAGCAAGGTCTTGCAAGTGTTCTATGGAAAGCTTGTATTTGACTTCATCCAGATAACCACCCCGGGCAGTTTTTACCTGTTTCTCTTCAAACACCACACCCCTAAGTGACTCGGCAATTTTGCGACTGGGAATGTTGGCGCGATCCACAGGATAGATCAGATAGTCCAGGTCCAGAGTCTCAATTGCCCAGAGCGTCAGAGCTTGAATTGCTTCTCGGCCATAGTGATGTCCGTGGGCTGATTTTTTAACCCAGATACCCAACTCGGGATTTCTGTGTCTGCCCTTACCATGGAGACCACAACATCCCAAAAATTCGCCACCCTTCCTGACTGTGATGGCCAGGGCAAGATTCCAGCCGCCACGCATACCCACCATTGAAGCATTTATAAACGCCATGGTTTCATCAATTTTCTCAGCTGGCTTGGGAAGCAGATACTGGATAATATCATCATTGAACTCTCGAAATATATCCTCACTGTAGGGGGTGAGCCGGGAGGTGAGCAGGAGTCGCTCAGATGTAATTTCAATATTCGTGAGATCCAGGGGCTCAGAGGTTTTCAGGTCAAAGGGGTGCATACGTATTTCGCCTTTTTGTTTTAGGCAGGAAGATATTTAGTAAGTAATCAAGCTATGAGGAATTAATTCAAGCTGCGCAAAGAGGACAATATCTGTCTTTTTATTCAATACTATTCCGTCTTTACGGACCGCCACCTGAAAGTCCATTTGTAGCTAATTAGATGTGCCTAGCTCCACAAGAGTGCAGAAACGTTAACGCCTAAAATCTCACCATTAAATACCAGTTCGGCCAGAGGTGAATCATAGCCAGCGGCTCCGTAACAGACATGGAGGGGCAGCAAATGTTCTTCGCGGGGATGGCAGTAACGAGCCTGGGGCGCTTGTGACCAGTTGATCAACTCATGATCCCTTTCATCTGGGGAAAGACCCTCTGAACAACAGGTTTTAACCAACCAATCATCAAAAATTCTATCAGGCCCATTTTCGCTCAAGCCGCCTGACATGAGTGCGCGCATATTGTGAAAAGACATCCCGGATCCTACGATGAGGACATTCTGCTCTCTGAGAAAATTGAGCGCTCGGCCCAATGCAATATGTTGTGCTGGGTCCAGTCCTTTTATAAGAGAAAGTTGAAAACAAGGGATCTTGGCTTCAGGGAAAATTAGCTTGAGCGGTACAAAGACACCATGGTCAAAACCACGATCACTATCTAATACTGGATTGAAGCCAGCAGTTCCCAGTTCACGCCCAATCTCCTTTGCCAGAGTGGGATCTCCAGGGGCAGGATATGTAATCTGGTAAGTTTCTGGAGGGAATCCGTAATAGTCATAGAGCATCTCTGGGTTTTCAGCGGATTGAATGGTGGGCTGTGATTCTTCCCAGTGGGCACTGATAACCAGGATGGCCCGGGGGTCACCTAGTTTTCCCCGGATATTCTGGAGAAAGGTGACCATTTCACCATGCCCGGCATCACCCATGAGAGGCATGGGTCCGCCTCCGTGGGGTAGATATAGTATTGGCGATATATTTTTCATCTTATGTAGGGGCTCGCCCTTGTCCCTCCAAAATAGCGATATTACCTAGAACATCATGTATCAGAGTAGGAGCGGCCCTTTTTCTCCTTTGCTTTGTCTTTCTTGATCTGACGTTTTTCTTTCAGCGTATGGGCTGCTTCCTTCTGTGTTTCTTTTTTACCTTTGTCTTTACTTCCTTTGTCACCCATGAAACCTGCTCCTTATGAAAATGACTCAGACAGAAACCTCTTTGTAGAAAAAAACAACCAGACCGTCTGGCGAGGGTTCCTCGACATCATTTAGCATCAATGTAAGTTACATGAAAACAATTAACTAGGATTGTATGGGGCTGAAAAATGCTGTGCTTGCTTACCGGTCTTTAAAATAATCCGGCATCACAGGTTCAGGCTTGGCCTGGAAATAGCCAACCAGGAATCGTCCTGTGATGGCGTATATCACGACCACAACTAGAGCCCCCAGTAGGATACCATCCTGCTTGATTGAGAGGATGTGGTATTGATAGTGATAGATACTACCGGCTATAGAAAGATTTACCAGAGCATAGAGTAAGTTCCCTAAAGCAGAAAAGCCAAATAAACTCAAAAAACGGAGACGAATAATTCCAAAAAGCATATGGGGCATGGCATTCATTAAAAACAAGCCCGTCAGGAAATCTAACATGTTAAGTTTCATTAATTACTCTCCTTCGTATGAGACCGATGTCATTCGCGCCTGCGTGTTGCAGGGAGTTTACTACAGGGAGCTCCAAAAGGGATATAAATTTATAAGTGCAGATCCTTTAGCAAATCGCCAAGCACATTCAAGCGCTCACTAATTATCTCATCATCCTTGGCCAGGGTTGCTTCAAAAAGATCAAGATCATCCTCAATAAACTCATTGTCAGTGCAGACCTCTACATTCATGGCACCGCCTTGAAGACCGATACGATCCAGAGAGGGGTAATTGGGATAATCCTTTACATTTTTATGATAGCGTTCCTTAAAGACTTTTTTGGCCTTTATGATGAGGATTGCCAGATCCAGAACCCGATGCAGGGGCAGTTCTTCTGATTGTCGAGACCATTTTCCACCGGTGTGTCGCCAAACCTTGGCGGAAATATCAACGTTACCTCGTTCATTCCATTGGGCAAGTCCCAGGGACAATCCTTTGGCATCTGACTTATGTGCTTTTCGTCCATCAATGCGATCATATCCTTCTGATACAATGACAGGTTTGTGTTTGAGTTCACTGGGAATTTTCATTTTAACTGTATCCTTATAATATTTACTAAATTACTACACTACTAGATTAGTAACTATTAATAGCGAGTCAAGCCCTTTCGCTCAGCCTGATTTCATGAAATCAACTGTTTATGACCGGACTTTTCACATCTCCTCACTGAACCTCCCAACTTACCAACTCAAGAACTCCCAAAACTCAAAACTTATTCCTTCAAGATTCCACCTTTTGACTTAGTTTAAGGCGAATGAAAATCATCCATAACATGATAACCTGGGCGAAAAGACTCCGAGAGGAGGGGGTCCTTGACCTGCTTCTGATCCTTTGGATCATTCTTTTTGTTGGAGGGCTTGCTGTCTTCCTGCTGGACTACACATCAAATGATCGGCAGATAACCAATATCTTTGATGCCTTCTACTGGGCCTGGGTAACCATGACCACAGTTGGCTTTGGTGACCTGACGCCTGTCACACCGGCAGCAAGAATTGCCGCATCCATCATGATGTTTTTCTCCATGGCATTGATCTCATTCTTTACGGCTA
>JABMOS010000077.1 GCA_013203185.1 Fidelibacterota bacterium
TATTCCAAGAATCTCGCGACTTTTTTCTTCTAAACTAATTTGCTTTTTTTTAGCTACCATAGAAGCAACTGGTTTTCTTATTTATAAACGGCGGTTTGATGACCTTGATGGCGAGACGGCGTCCTCTACTATCAATAGTAAGCGCAGTATCAACTTTCTGATGTGGTATATCAATATATGCCAGACCTATCCCCTTTTTTAAAGTTGGACTTTGGCCACCTGATGTGACAACACCAACCTTTTCGTCACCTGCAAAAATCTCGTATCCGTGGCGTGGAAGCCCCCTATCCAGCATTTCGAAAGCAACCAGAAATCTTGAGAGTCCAGCGGCTTTCTGCTTTAGCAGTGCATCTCGACCAAGAAAGTCGTTATGCTCCAGGTCAACTGCCCACCCCAACCGGGCTTCAAGAGGTGTGGTCGTCTCATCAATATCATTTCCGTAAAGACAGAACTTCATCTCCATCCTTAAGGTATCACGAGCGCCCAGACCAATTGGAGCCAATCCATATTCCTCACCGGCTTCCATCAAGGCAGCCCAGAGTTGTTCTGACTCTTCTGGATCATGATAAAGCTCATAGCCCAATTCTCCAGTATAGCCAGTTCTTGAGATGATCATGGGTAACCCATTCACATCACCAATCCCAAAGTGATAAAATTCAAGACTATCAATATTAGCTGAAGATAATTTCGATAAAATATTTTTTGATTCAGGTCCCTGTAGCGCGAGTAATGCGATTCCATCCGACCCATTGGTGAGTTGCACATCCTGAAATTTTTGCACCAGATCAGAGAGATGGTTCCAATCCTTCTCCAGATTCGAAGCATTTACAACCAGCAGGAAGCGATCTGCAAAACGATAAATGAGAAGATCATCAACAATGCCACCATTTTCAAGACACATGGTTGAATACTGTACCTGACCCTTTTCCATTGAAGCCACATTATTTGTTGTAGCATAATCGACAAATTCCAAAGCCTGTTTGCCAGTTACCCAGAACTCTCCCATATGTGAGACGTCAAATAGCCCGGCTTGATTTCGTACCTTCTCATGTTCAGCAATAATACCCTCATACTGAATGGGCATTTCATAGCCGGCGAAGGGTACCATCTTGGCACCGAGCGATTTATGAATAGCATTGAAAGCGGTAAGCTTCATAGGTGTGGGTCCTTACACAATTATTCAGCTTTGAATCTAATGGGGATAAGATCAGGTCAAAATTGAAAATGGACTCAATATCGAGTTCGATTAGCAGATAAGCCTTATTAGAGCTAATATTATTGAGAATACTTACATTTCCAATATTGCTGCTTCCCTACCCAGATCAATGAATTATATTGTTTAAAAAAAGGGCGAATAATGGCTTCACTCATCAAACTCTCACTTGGTTTCGTCTTCGCTTGTGGAACCCTTCTGGGGCAGGCTGAAAGCTCTAGCCCACTGAAATTTGGCTGGCTCACAGATACCCATGTTGGGGGTAGCACGGGCGCTGAAGATCTAAGTATCGTTGTACATGACATTAACAAAAATGATAGTATCAATTTTGTCATCGTATCAGGCGATATTACAGAGCTGGATGTGGGTCACAACCTGGAACTGGCCAAAGCCATTTTAGATAGCCTCACCATTCCCTACTATATTATTCCAGGGAATCACGATTTAAAGTGGTCCTCTTCAGGTGGTCAGCGCTTCGAGCAATTGTGGGGATCTGATAAGTTCAATTTCGAAATTGGCGACTATCGATTTATTGGGATCCACCAGGGTCCTGTGCTCCGGATGGGAGCCGGCTATCTGGATCCAGCAGATATATCCTGGGTTGAATCAATCCTCCAATCATTGTCCAATCCCATGCAAAAAGTATTTATCGTCCTCCACTATCCCCTGGACCCTGCAATAGACAACTGGCATGTACTCCGGGATGTATTACGACCATATAATATTCAAGCGGTACTACATGGACATGGTCATGCCAACCGTGCCACTTGGTATGAGGGTATTCCAGGTGTCATGAGCCGGTCCATCTTGAGGCGAGGCAAGCAACCCACGGGTTATAGCATAGTTGACTTGTATTCCACCCATGCAAATTTTATTGAAAGAATACCCCTGGCCGACAGCACCCATTTCTGGCATCGTCTTGCCCTTGGTGAAAAAATATCTCTGGACTCTCTCAGCCTGCCCTACCCTGATTATTCAGAGAATGATACCTCTGGAGTTGAAATTGTCTGGCAATATAAAACTGGCTCACTCATAACATCGGCACCTACCGTGGCGAATGATCAGGTGTATGTCAGTACCGTTGGTGGTGAGCTCATGGCCCTAGATATTAGGAGTGGACAGGTGAACTGGAGCTGGCAGGCTGGAGGAGCCATTCATTCCACCCCAGCTGTGAAAGGCAAACGCGTTGTAATCGGCTCTGTTGATTCTACCATATCCTGCGTCTCCAGTAAGAATGGTGAATTGCTCTGGCAGACGCAAAGTAGCGCTCCCGTCTTCAGCTCAGCACTCATTGATGGAAGAAAAGTTTATATTGGGAATGGAGATGGAGATTTTCAGGCTTTAAATCTTAGAAATGGAAAACAGAAATGGGTTTCCCACGCTGGAACAGGATATATAGAAACGAAACCTGTCCTTACTCAGGGAAAAATAATATATGGCGCCTGGGATGAATCCATTTATGCGCTCAATGCAAGGAATGGACAGCTTGAATGGCAATGGAGCGATGGAAGATCCGGACTCTTATACTCACCAGCTGCCTGCTGGCCAGTAGTGGGCGACAACAAGCTATTCATCGTAGCTCCTGACAGGGTGATGTCTGCTATTAATATCTCAAACGGCGAGACTGTATGGCGCAAATCGGGTCACAGGGTAAGAGAATCAATAGGAATCACTGAAGATGGGATGAATGTCTTCGCTCGAACCATGCAAGATTCAGTAGTGTCTGTAAAAACCGGAGGAGATGCATTTGAGCTGGATTGGATAAAATATATTGGATTCGGCTATGATATTGCTCCCAATGCCATGATTGAGATGGACGGCTATATCTTTTTCACCACAGATAACGGCGGAGTATTCTGTTTGGAGCGGACCACGGGAAATCTGGTCTGGCGGCACAGAATAAGTGATGGTTTGGTAAATACCCTTGAAGTAATCGATTCCAAACGCGTGATTTGTACTGCAGCAGATGGGAAAGTAAGTTTACTACGCTATGCGGATTAATTCTGTCTCAGAAAAGTAAAGAGGACTCCAGATCCCTAACTCTCAACCAGATATGTTATGAGTTGGGTTAATACTCTCTTCAGGTGGTTACCAGCTCTTGCCATTGTCTTTGGCTTGACCACCAGACTTGGTGCTGAAGCTACATGGTTGATTCAACCCAGTCTCATGGTCATCGTTTTTCATACTTTTATTGAATCCAGGGCACAAATATGGAAATATTTATCAAAGTTCCACCTGTATGTGATCCTGGGACAGGTCAGTATTGGAATTGGTATATTTTTCATTCTAAATTTAATTTCACTTGAGGTGGCTGCCGCCGGGTTGGTTATAGCGCTCTCACCAACAGCTGTATCTGCAGGCGCAGTGGCGTCTGGTTTGCGGGTGAATATAAGTCATGTCATGTCGGTGATCGTCGTGAGCAATCTATTTGCCTGCCTCACATTCTCACTCATCCCACCTTTGATAGGGAATGATTCCTATTCATTCACATCGGCCCTGGAACCCTTTAGAATCGTAGGTATTACCGTTGTTGTTCCATTTATTATATCAAAAATATGGCTTCGTTATGGAGGAATTTCAGGAGACTGGAAACCCAAGAGCTATGTTGGCATTTCTGTTAGATTCTTATGGGCCTCCATTTTAGGCGTGTCAGCCTCTAAAGTGGGTGTGTGGTATTTTGAGAACACCCAATCTGGATTGGGTGAATTGGCCTGGCCACTTTTACTGGGAATAGGGATATTTGCGCTGTTTGCCATAGTAGGCTACTATTTACCACGAGAGAAAAAAGTGGGGTCGCTCATCTCCTTCAGTCATAAGAATTCCGGTCTGGCTCTTTTGCTAATAATCAATACATTCCCCATGTCTGCAGTTGCAGTTATCTTGAGCTACTCACTCTCACAGAATATATTTTTCTCCATGCTTATTGGACGCGCCGCTCCCAAATAGCACCAGACTCCCAAACTCTTTTTGTTGGATTAGCGCGAAGTATTTACTTCTGCAGAACCTTCTTGATGAGTTGTTCTACGGAAAGCTCAGCATCACTATCCTTGACAATTTTTCGGATTTTTGAATAAACTTCAGATCTGGAATATCCCAGGGCTTCCAAAGCCATGATGGCCTCATCTTCAATGCTGCTGGTGCCTAGACTTGATGTCAGATCACCTGGCTGACTACTCCCCAGGCCCTTTTCAATCTTTGGCTTGAGTTCAAGAATAAGTCTTTTGGCCGTTGTGGGTCCAATTCCAGGTGTTTTTGCTATGGTTTTTGCATCCTCGGCCATGACCCAGTTACTGATATCTGCAGGGGATCCTCCAGATAGAATGGCCAGAGCGGCTTTGGGTCCAATCTTTGAAATTCCAATAAGGGTATAAAAGAATTCACGCTCAACCTTTTTTACAAAACCATATAGATCCAGAATATCTTCCCTCACATGCAGATAGGTGTAAACGGTCACAGCTTTTCCAGGAGCAGGTAGCTGTTCATAGGTATTGGCAGAGACTTTTAAGGTATAACCTATACCATTGTTTTCAATGACAATACGGTCAGCCTGTTTATTGATCAATTTCCCGGAAATATATTCGTACATCACAGCCCCAACTTTGCCAGTTTGTAATTCAACCCATGACAAATGGCAATCCCCAGGGCATCAGATGCATCCAATGTTATTGGATCTTCTTTGAGCTTCAGCAATCGTTTCACCATATACAAGACCTGTTCCTTATCTGCTGCACCATTTCCGGTGACGGCAGATTTAACTTTGCGAGCCGCATATTCGTGAACTTCCAGACCAGCGTGCTTTCCAGCTAACATGGCTACACCACGTACATGCCCCATGAGCAAAGCTGTTCGGGCATTCTTACCATAAAAGACTTCCTCAATGGATAGCACTTCTGGCTCGAATTGCTTGATGGAATCAGCAATACCTTTATAAAGGACTGCTAATTTATCTGAAAGCGAGTCACTGTTTTTGGTTTTTATAACACCAGAATAAACGGATTTAAATCCATTGCCGTCGTAATCCACAACGCCAACGCCAAGAATCCTCAGGCCGGGATCAATGCCGATAATTCGCAGGGCTTACTCCAGCCCTTCCAGCATTTCATCTGTGAAATTCACACTGGCTGAGAGTTTTTGCATATCATCGTGATCATCAAGGAGTTCCATAAGATGAACCACCTTAGGAAGATCCTCTTCACTCACATCGGTAAAATTATTGGGAATATTTTGAACCTGAGCTACTTCAACTGAATAACCTGCCTCGATCACAGCCTCATTAACCGTATTCAGGTCATTGGGAGCAGATACAATTTCAAAAAAATCACCTTCATTGCTCATATCTTCTGCGCCACCTTCCAGTGCAGCCATCATGAGCTCGTCCTCATCAACACCTTCTGCTGGAACCTGGAGGACGCCCTTGGTGTCGAACATCCATCCTACTGCACCAGCCTGGGCAAGATTGCCGCCATGCTTGCTGAGGAGATGGCGAATTTCAGAAACCGTCCGATTGCGATTGTCTGTGGCAACCTCCATCATAAGAGCCACACCACCAGGGCCATAGCCCTCATAAATAATTTCTTCAATGATGACACCCTCAAGATCGCCAGTGCCCTTTTTGATAGCCCGTTCAATATTGGCAGTGGGCATATTGGAAGCCTTGGCCGTAGAGACTGCTGTGCGGAGACGAGGATTGGTTGCTTCATCCCCACCACCAGCACGGGCAGCAATGGTTAATTCTTTTGCAATCCGTGTAAAAACTTTACCTCTGGCTGCATCTACAACGGCTTTTTTTCTCTTAATGGTGGACCATTTACTATGACCGGACATAACTCTCCCACTCTAATTTTCTAGTTCTGGTGTATTCTCTGTCCTGATGACCCAGGCTCTTCGGAATCCATTTTGAAATGCAAATTGCTGCAAACTTTGAGCATCTTCCCTGTTATTCAGTTTCCCGACCCTGATCTTGTAATACGGACTGTCAAATTGAATCATGATTTCGTCTTCGAAGGTCGAAGCTGCCCTGGTTTCAAGTGCAATAGCCTCATCATAATTATTTGTGCTGCCCAATTGAACTCGAAAAACAAAACTGGAATATTCTGTAACCTCTACAGTATCCAAATCGTCACCCAGATTGGAATAATAGGTCTTCAAAGATTTAATTTGCTCAATGCGGGCTGTAGAACCTGGCCAATCATGCAAAGTTGTCGGATCAAATGATTCATCCAACTTGACCTTATTTTGCCCCAAAATGAGGAGGGGCAACGCCAGACTAATATAGACCAACAGCTTCATGATTTATCCATCCAGTTTTTCCGTCTTCCAATCTAAGTTCATACCAGGCATCTGTCGCATCTAAAATTTCAGCGGATGTTCCTTCATGAATCACGAATAATGTGCTTGAACCTGGAATGGGAGCACTGGAAACTTCCGCCTCATCAACCAATAAAATGGCATGCATATCACTGGAAGCAATTACTCGGTCAGTAAGCCATCCACCCACTACCAAGAGCAACGCTCCCAGACTAATAGATACAGTCAATATGATGCGACCCATAGAACTTCTTCGGGTTAATCGATATAACACAATACCCAATATCAGCAGGCTAAAAAGAACTTGTTCCAGCAATTTTAATTCAGCCAGAGAAAGACCATTACGCAAGGCTTTGAAGCCTGCAATAAATGGCATTGGTTCAGGCAAATCAAACCGATCTTTGAGGAAGAGCCTGGCATATTCTAGATTGTGTAAAATATCGGGGTCACGCGGACTTAATTGGCGGGCTTTTTCGAATTGTAGAATAGCTCTCCCGTATTGCTTTTCAGAGAAGTATGCACAACCCAGGTTATAATGGAGTGCAGGAGACACCATTTCAGTAGCCAACACTTTTTCATAAGAAGCTATGGCAGACTCAAAATCTCCTTTTTCATAGTAACCATTTCCCTGCCCCATAAGGCCTTGGACATCAACAGCCAGACTCGAATTGATCATTAAAAACAGAAGCAGTGAACTCAGCAAGGGGTTTCTCATTATAAGACCCTCCTTAACTTTTGGAAGAGATCTTGAGTTGCTGATATCCACTCTGGTGCCGATCGTTTCACGGCCCCTGGAGCAAAACGATCCATGGCCAGATTTTCAAGGAATGCTGTGTTTTCATCGATAACATCCTGTGGCACATCATGCTTCGTCAACAATTCAGAAAATTCTGATGTATCCAGGGTGTTTTCAGAAACATTAAGTCGCGCACCAATAATTCCCGTGATGCATTGATGGAGGAGCGCTCTTAACTCCTCTGAATCTTCAGAAAGTTTCTCTGCTTTCCTGATTTGCTTTCTGGCCTCCTTGATGGCATTTGTCCGTCGTCGCAAATCCACATTTCCTTCAAGACGGCTTGACTGATATTCATAGGCGAAGGTCCCACCGAGAATCAACAAGCCTAAAATGTGAAGCGCCCAAAACATTCCTCCCATTGAAGAAGCTTCTGCTCGAGTGAAATTTGAATCTGAGGATTTGATATATCGAATGTCTTGTTGCATCAATTCAACTTCTTCCCTGCTATAGCCTGAGGTGACCACAGGTTGAGAGCCCTCAACATCGTAAACACTCAATTTTATATCGCCAGAACTTCTGGTGACGTACTTCCCTTTTGATAGGTCGAAGTATGTGAATTTTATAGGCTCAATGAGAAGCTCACCTGCTATCCGCGGGACCAGCAGGTAAGTAGATTTTTTTGACCCGGAGTGTTTCATGCCCTTAATACTGATTGCTTCTGTTCGCTCAGGTTTGAATATATCAATCCCCTCAGGGAGCTTTGGTTCAGGGAGTTGCAAGGATTTAAAATTGCCTGATCCCGTGAGTGACACACTCAAGCCAACTGCATCGTTGGCAAACACGGCATTGGTATCCAATCCTGCCCGAATTTGGAAGTTTCCTACTGCTCCGCTAAAATTTCGTGGTCGTGGTTCAGGCAAACTTTTTACAGTTATCTTAATGGGATTGGAGAGAAAATCTTTGGTCGCTTTTCTATTTCCACTGAAGAAAGGATCGTTAAAAAAGGGATCGTTAAAACGACGATTGCTTCTCTGATTCGATTTAACTTCAATTTCTAGCTCTGTCTTTAAGGGATCTATGATCAATTCGCCGGATTTAGTAGGATAATACAAAACTGTCTTCAGCACTGCCGTATTATAGCGCACACCATCAACCACTTCCGATACAAGTCTTGGTTGGGCGGATTGAGGTATTTCTTCAGCCCAGAAACCCACGGCATCAGGCAGCTTCTCTACCTGATAATTGTAGACCCCAACCTTGGTGAAAAGCTTGTAGCGTACAGTGAGCGGTTCACCCACATAGACGCTGTATTTAGATGGTATGGCACGTAAATATACGGATTGGCTAGCTGAAACAGACTTCCCACCAGATCCCCGAGCTGCAACAATTTCAAGTTTCAGCGGCTTGGTTTTATATTTTTTGCTACCCAGAACAACATCCACAGCAGGAAAAAGAACCTGACCTGCTTCCATGGCTATAAATGTATAACTAATTGATTTTTTACTACTGGTTTTGCCATTTACTATGGAGTAATTGGATGACTGCATGGGTCCTGAGAGAAGTGCGATTTTGTCAATATCACCTAGACGCACACTTGGCATCACATCACTACCTTCAACTTCCAGCGTCCAGGTGAAAGATTCCTGCACCAGAACTTGACTGGCATCCAGACTAGCTGTGACTTGAGGTTGCCCATAAGCAATAGCTGTCGCCAGCAGCATGAGCATAAAGAGGAACTGCTTGCTCTTGAGGACACTACCAATTCTTATCATTGTCTTTTCCTGAGGTCTTCAGCCTGATCTGTTCACGCATATTTTCAGTCTCACGGTCTTTCAGGGCATCCAGCAACTGCTGGGCATTCATTAACTCTTCCTTGTTGACCTGTTCTTCACCATCTGAAGGTTTCTGCTCCTGCTGCTCTTCCTCGCCTTGATCCTGCTCATCCTGGGATTGTTGCTGGTCTTCCTGCTCTTCTTCAGAATTTTCCTGGTCCTGCTGCTGTTCTTCCTGTTGCTGGTCATTCTCATCCTGGGATTCGGAGTTTTGTTGCTCATCCTTGTTCTGCTGATCCTCTTTATCCTGCTTTTTCTTGTCGTCCTCTCCGTCCTGAGAATTTTGGTCTTGAGGGGGTGGCGGAGGCATCAGGTTCAGCAGTTCCAAATTTGCTTTGGCGTCTTGATCACCTGGTCGAATTCGGAGGGCTTGTTTGTAAAAGTCCCGAGCTTTTCCCACTTCTTGTTTATTCAGATAGGCATTTCCCAAATTATAATATACATCAGCCAGGGCATTTTTATCTTTAAGACTTAAGGCCTTCTCATATGAGCCAATAGCTTCGTCCAGATCACCCAACTTATAGTTGGCATTTCCCTGATTGTAATGGATATCCTTTAAATCAGGGTTCTCCTCCAGCATTTTATTCCAAGCCTCAACGGCCTCTTCATATTTTTGCTCATTAAATGCTTTTTTTGCATTGGTCTGAGCAAATACAGTTAATGCAGGGAGGAAAAGCAGCATCAGATAAATGACATAAATTTTTGTCCTGCTAATCACTGACGTAATCCCCTTCCCAGTTTCTTTGAGTACCGTGTAAATCAGTGATCAATAAATCAAGGATGAGGAATAGAAGCGCTATCCAGGCGAACCAATGAAATTGCTCCTTAAAATTTGTGAACTCGTGGCGGCTAAATTCCTTCTGCTCCATTCCTAGAATATCGTTATAAATTTCTTCAAGACCAGCTGAAGCAGTATTGAGATGAACAAAGCGACCACCAGTTTCAACACTGATTGATTGCAAGGTTTCTGTGTATAGTCTGGTGGTAACGACCTCGCCAGAGCTGGTTTTACGATAGCCTTGTAAGCTGCCCCTATCATCATATAGCGGAATGGGCGTACCGGAGAATGATCCAATTCCGGCAGTATGGATAATGACATTTTCCTTCCTCGCTCTTTGCAGGACATCATCAAGATTACCTTCATGATCCTCACCATCAGAAATCAGGATCATAGCCCGATGCTGTTGATCGTCAGGATCAAATGCACTAAGGCCAATTTCCAAGGCATTTTCAAATGAAGTCCCTTGAACCCCAATCAATGATTCGTCTGAAATATCCAATAACATATCAAAGGCAGAATAATCCAGAGTAAGGGGTGTTTGGAGATGGGCTTGGCCAGCGAACACCACAAGTCCCACCCGATCTCCCCGTAATTCATCGATCAATTTTCTCAGCTCATAGCGTGCCTTCTCCAGACGATCAGGCTTGATATCCTGGGCTCGCATTGAATTGGATACATCTAGAAGTACAACAATATCAACACCTTCGCGGTGGATCTCTGTTAATTCATCTGAAAATTTAGGTCCCCAAGTGGCAAAAAGCAGCAGCAGAATGGCAAGTAAACGGAGAATATCTTTGGTCAACCGCTTGCGCTGACTTACGCTTCTTGAGAGTTGTTCAAGTAATTCAGGATCACCAGCCCGTTTCATCAAGTTTCGACGAGAAATGCGGAACCAGGTACCAATCACGAACATGAGAGGGATAACTGACCAGAGCAGACTCTGCAGCCAGATAGGATATGATTCAAATTGAATCATCAGGGGAATCTCCTGAAAATTAATCGCTCCAGTATGAATTCAACAATCAACAGAGTAAGTGCCAGGAGGAGTGGATAATAAAAGAGTTCGGCATGCTGAACATATTCCCTGATACTGTACTCAGTGGTTTCCATCTCAGAGATTTCCTGGTAGATGGCGGCCAGACTCTCTTCATCGGTTGCTCTAAAATATTGTCCGCCAGTAATGTCAGCAATTTTAGTCAAGGTTTCTTCATCTATGTCGACTTGAACCTGTACTTTTCTTACACCGATGACAGTTTGAACAGGCATAGCAGCCGTTCCTCTGGTACCTGCACCAATGGTATAGATTCTTATCCCAAACTGTTTGGCCAACTCTGAGGTAGTGATGGGGTCCAATTCACCTGCATTATTTCTACCATCCGACAGCAATACAATAACTTTACTTTTTGCGTCTGAGTCACGTAATCTATTGATAGCCCCAGCCACAGCCATACCAATAGCGGTACCATCAAATTTTTCATTGACGATATCAAGCTTAGAAATGAATTCATTCAAGCGGTTCAGGTCGGTGGTCAGGGGGCATTGCATAAAACTTTCCCTGGCGAATACATTTAATCCTATTCTATCATTCTGGCGCTGTGAAACAAAAGTCTGGGCAACTTTTTTTACTGCTTCTAATCGATTGGGCTTGAAATCCATAGCGCGCATGGAACCTGAGATATCAATCACCATCATGATATCAATACCTTCAGCATTAACCTCTTTAAGCGCGTTGCGCTCCTGAGGTCGCATCAAGGCAATAAAAATAGCCATAATCGCCAACAGTCTGAACGCGTAGAGCAGATGTTTTCGCCACATACCTGTGGTTTTCGAAATTCCCTCAAACATGAGGAGAGACGAAAACCTCAAGGTCCCAAATCGTTTTTGGGAATAAAACACATAAAGCATAAGCAGCACAGGTATACTGAGAAAAAGCCAGGCTAATTCGGGATATTTAAAGGCGAGTATCACTATATTTTAGATATTCTCTTTATCATATTTACATCAAGCTTTCCAAAACATCTTTTAAAGTCATTGAGCCGATATTTGTTTCTCATAGGAAGTGATTTTTTTGAAAATATCCTGGACACATGGAAGAAATCTGAAATCCATACATTTGGGGCTCCTAAAAGCCCGACGACTAGATTATTGATAATATTCAGAGAGGTAGAATTGAGACAACTTCTACAAATTCAGGATGAACCCTAGACTTCTTTTTTCTCTTCAGTCTTTTCTTCAGCTTTTGGTTCAGCAGGTGTACTACCAGCTTTTTCAATTTCATCAGTAATACCGCTCAGGGCACCCTTGAATTCTCTGATTCCCTTTCCAAGGCCTTTGGCCATTTCAGGCAAACGCTTTGCACCAAAGAATATCAGTATAAACAAGATGATTATAAGCCATTCCCAGCCACCAGGTAAACTCATGGATTACTCCTTAATAAATATTTCTAAATCATTTTTATTATTCAATATCATCAAACCCTATAATAGCGTAAAAGATAATAAGCAACACCCATTCCCACGACACCCATAAAGTTTACTTTTAAAGTAAATCCGAAGGTGAGAGAAAATATTCTGAGATCGAGGACAAAGGGTTCGGCTAGTCCATATTTTGCCGTATCAAAGGAAAGGACAAAGAAATCCCGGACCACACTTTCAGGTAGAATCGTCGCCGCAACATCTCCTAATACAGACCCAATAATGGCACCGCTGACAATCATAAGCACAATTATTTTGATATTACGACGTCTTGGATCCATTACACCACTCCAGCCTCATCATCAATATCTCTTTGGGTTCTGGTCCACTTCAATAAGCTGGAGAGAATCATAAGTACTGCCAGGGGAAACATAAGGAAACCCTTGCTAGCAAAAACCAAAATGGCCATAATCACACCGGTTACGAGGGATAATTTCTCTTTCGCTGTACCTTTTAAACTCATCGGTGGTGATTTTGAGAATGGAATCTTTGATAGCATGAGACTGGAAATAATCATGACCAGAGGTAAAACAATTCTGGCATCCCCGCCAACCTGACGTGGCGCCCATCCCAATATAGGATATTCATGTACCTGACTCATAAAAAGCCAAATACCAACAACTGTTAAAGCCATGAGGGGTGTGGGTACACCAAAGAATTGACCCTTTTGTTCACCTTCAGCTTCCAGATTAAATTTTGCCAATCTAATTGATCCTAGCATAAGAGGCATGAAAGCGTAGAAGCCACCCACCAGTTGGCCAAGGGGCTCTGCCCATACCATGTATACAAATACAGACGGGGCCAGACAAAAAGTGATAATATCTGCAAGCGAATCGAATTGAATGCCAAAATCAGATGTACTATCCAGGGCCCGGGCAATTTTTCCATCAAACCCATCAAAGATGGCTCCAAAAACGATAAACCATGCTGCCCAGAAATAGTCGCCATTGGCTGATGAGAGGATAGACATAAAGCCTAAAAACATATTAAAAATGGTGAACGAGTTAGGAATAAATCTTCGGCGAGGATTTTCCTTTAGCGGAACTCTTTTACGTGCAGGATCGCGTACCATAATTAATCCATTCTCGCCAGGACAGTGAGACCACCGCGGACAGGTTCTTTCATCTCTACCAGAATGTTAGCAGCTCTGGGTATAACAACATCCATTCGGCTTCCAAATTTTATGAGACCATAACGATCTCCCTGGGTCACTTCGTCTGCTTCACGTAGGTAATTGACTATTCGACGGGCCAATGCGCCTGCAATCTGAACAAATTTGATTTTCATTAAATCATTCTCCATACCAACGATACTCCGTTCATTCACATCAGAGGCATCCACGGCGAAAGCCGCCTTAAAGGCACCATATTTGTAGTCAACAAATCCAATTTTTCCAGAGATTGGTACTCGATTGATGTGCACATTCAGGGGAGATAAAAACATGGTGATCAATGTTGCTTCACCGACATAATCATCATGAACTTCTTTGATTTCCACAATGACACCATCACCAGGACTCAATATGTGTTTGGGGTTGACAACTACTTCACGCTCAGGATCCCTGAAGAAGTATAGTGTAAATAATAATAATAAACCGCTGATCATTGAGGGGATTTTCCAGTAAAGAGAGCCCCCATTAAAAAAACTTATTGCTGTCAGGATAATTGTAAGTCCCAGCACAATTGCGATATTTGAATATCCTTCACGGGCCATAAATGTATTAATTCTTCCTCTCTATTAAACCGCGCAAAGATAAGCGGGGCGTCTGCATAATAAAACACGCTTTTCCGAAGTAAACTCTATGATCGAGGGCAGTTTAAAAGTTTTGCACCGACTATTTTTGAATGGGGATCAAAAACACTTAATCACTGTCCGGGAGAGACTGTTTCCCCCAGAACGATGGGAATAGCCATACTCTCTGTCTGGCGCAGTATATTCAGCGTCAGTTGATCACCCCTCTTAAGATCCTGAAGATTGAAATAAGCAAAGATATCATCGTCTGTTTGAATTTTCTGACCATCAAGACCTACAATGAGATCACCAACTTCAATTCCTCCTCGGTGGGCCGGTGAACCATCTTTTACTGCAACAACAACAACACCCACAGTCGATCCCAGATTCAATAGCTGAGCTGTTCGAGGGGTATTCGGCCGATAGCTGATACCTGTAGAGTAATTTCTATCAACAAAACCCTTCGCTCTTAGTTCATCAATAATACCAATGGCTCGATTAATTGGTAAGGCAAACCCTATCCCGATTGAACCCGTACTGTTTGCCCCAGAAAAGATAAAGGTATTGATGCCCACAACCTGCCCATCTGCGTTCACCAATGGTCCCCCACTATTCCCTGAGTTGATTGAGGCATCTGTTTGAATCATATCTTGATAGATGCGACCAGATTGCTGAAAACCAAAGTCCATATGCAGACTGCTGATGATTCCTGCTGTTGCGATGGGCATTTTACTCTCACTAAAAAGTCCAAATGGGTTGCCGAGAGCAATGACCCACTCCCCTAGAATAATCTCATCGGAGTTTCCCAACTCAGCTGCCGGGTATTCTCCTCTATCAGTAATTTTTATAATTGCCAAATCTGTTTTTTCATCGATGCCCACAACTTCGGTCTTATGCTGGCTCCCATTGGCCAGGGTAACCATAATTTCCACGCTGTTCTCCACAACATGAGCATTGGTTATGATGTAACCATCTGAGTCGTAAATAAATCCTGAACCAATGACGGCCTCCTTCTCCTGGAACCAGCGCGGTGTGCCTGGCATAATGAAACGCCAGAAAGGATCAGACATGAGGGGAGATTGGGAATATCTAATCTGGGTTGTGGAAATGCCAACCACAGAGGGTGACACATCGGCAATACCTCGTGTAATTGCAGTTTCCCTTGATTCATAAAGAGAAATCTTTTCAGGAATCTCAGCGGTTAAAAGACCACCTGGCATAAGGGTGTCATCCACCGAATCAGCAGTAGTATATCCAATTGCTTCAGCTAATTGCCAATTCCTCAATTCTCTAAGGGAAAGTGTGAGCATTCCCAGGAAAAGGGCTAGCGCAAAAATGAGTGTTGTCAATCGTTTCATCTTGGTCTTAACATTCCATATCTCGAAAGTGAATAATAAACTTCAATACCTGATCACACAAGGTCATCCTTGAATACCTACCATTCAGGTTGCAGTGCTTCAGAATAGCTAACCTGAAAGAGTGCCAGCCCATTAGCTGGAGCGGTTATGACATGGGACTGTCGGTTCGGTTTGTCCAAAAGAGCCAGGAAATGATCCATGTCCCACTTCCCCCGGGCCACTTCAACCATACTTCCCACCAGCATGCGAACCATATGATGCAAAAATCTATTCCCAGCAATGGTGAAACTCATGACCCCGGAAGGATGGACTTCCCAGGAAGCTGTGGTCAGATTACATACCATATTTTCTGTCTCAGTACCTGCATAGCAAAAACTTGAGAAATCGTGCTCGCCCAATATATGCTCTGAGAGTTTGTCCAGCTTGGAAATATCCAGGTTATATCGAACATACCATTGCGTATTCCGATTCAGCACATTGGGTATTGTGGTTATTTGATATAAATATTGTCGGCGCTTGGCTGCAAAGCGACTATGGAAATCATCATGAACCTTTGTGGAGGCCATCAATCTGATATCATCAGGCAATTGTCTGTTGAGAGCTTTCCAAAGATTTTCTACAGGTATGTTGCATGTATCAACCTCGAAATGGGCTACCTGCCCCAGGGCATGCACACCGCTATCAGTTCTCCCTGAACCAATAAGTCCGATTTGTTTGCCGAATATCTCTTTAAGGGCTCTTTCAATATGTCCCTGTATTGTCTCGGGATCTGATTGAACCTGCCAGCCGTGATAGGCAGACCCTTCGTATTGAACGAGAAGTGCTATTTTCATATGCTGACTTTCCGTCTATGGGCAATTGCCACAAATCCCAGCCACATACTCATCAAGGACCAGATCATAAGCATTTTCGTATCCAGTGAAAGGAACAACACCCCTATACCCAACCAGGTACTGCTTAAAAAAAGCATATATTTTGACGTCTTTGTCGACGGAATTGAAGGTAAACCTCGTATAGCAAGTAGATCTCCTAAAGCCATTGACCGGTGGATTGTGTGAGATATCAGGGCCTTAAAAACACTTTGCCAGAATCTTAATTTTTGGAGATAGGTTTTTCTGGGGGTTCCTGAAACAAAGAAGGTTTGAAACTTTGAAAATCTATCCCATTCGATGCGGAGAGATGGCATAAACCGAAGTGAAAGGACAACGAGGGTCTGCAATTTCCCAATTTGAAATCCCATCCACTCGAGAGGTGCCAGTAGCCCAGTGAGTTGTGCAATGGTAGCCGGATTACGAAGTCGGGTCTGAAAACTGGAAACAATGACCAGCGGCCAGGAGAAACGTTCTACGGCAAACAGCAGATACTGCCAATCTGCCCAATGGAAGCCCTCTTCCAAAGATTTCACCAGGAGTGATCTCATAAAGGGGGAAAAGGTTATTTGCATGGTTGCCAGGAATAACACCAGACTCAATATGAAACCCAGGGTTTTAAGGGGAGATGGAGAAGTTTTCCAGAGAATGATCATGGTGATTACTGTGATGCCTATGTGCCACATCGAGGATGAAATAATAAAAAGGGAAATAAAAATGAGAACAGAGGTGGTGAAGGTGAACCAGATTAACCAGGGGTCTTCATGAGAAATTGAGGGGTTTGGATGGGTGCTCTTGTCTACCAATTCAGGCTAATCCTTAAAATGTCAGAGCAATTCTAAATCCAGCACTTCCATCTGTTAAATCAGGTTGAACTGTCATCGTGGTATTATGACGCTTGAGAAAGAGTGCATCCATGGTGCTTACGAGATGATTCAGTGCGATTGCACCAAAAGTGTAAGTGAGGCGCTGTCTCCACAAATAGCGCTCTGTTTTGATGTCAAAGTATTCCTCACGTTTTTCATCTGATTCCCAGTTCCAATAATAGCCAAAGTCTGCGGAGTAGACACGATCCCACTGCCGGTTACGGAGCATTTGCTCATTGTAGGCGTCCATACTTTCATATTTTGAAACGCGGTCTAAAAAGACATCTGATTTTTTTTGAGGGTTTGTTATCTGCCCATATGTGGTAGCAAAATAGTATAAATCATTTTCATGGCTTTTTGCCGATGAGCTGGCGAAACCTGCGAATATCCACAACGCAGCTTCAATACCATTGAAAACATAGCCTCGATTATGGGCCTGGTAGCTGTGTTCTCCCCAACCAGGGATCAAGGTACTTTTCAGAACGGATGGTTTGGATAGGAACCCTTCTGAAGCGCTACCAATTATAGGGGCAATGGTTAACATGCTCAGGAATAATACTTTCATGGTGAGAGAATACAATTTTTTAGGTCCTTATAAAAAAGAGTGCTGCGCCAAGGGCAAAGACACCTGCTGTTGTCAAAACAATAAGGGGTATTGGCGGCTCGCCTGTCGCGTAATCACCTTGAACTTCAAGTGGTGTTTCTTCTTCTAAAAGTCTTTTCAATTGGACTTTTGTAAGATGATCTGAAATTTTTCCCCGCCAGACAAAGGTCGTCTGCTTATATGAAAATAGCACATTGAGTTCTAACTGACGAAGGTATCTTGAGTTCCGAATAGTTTTTGTTGAATCAACATTTATTGATAATGTGTAACCTGTGGCCGTGATTTCAACCTTATTTTCTGCTTCTCTATTTTCCAGCCTGGGCAAACAAGAATTAAAATACTCATGCTGAATTGATGCTTCATCAAACTTCATGTGGAGGCTCTCCCTTGGCAGGGATATAGAGTCAGATATAGCCTTGTTTAAATTTTTGAGTAGCTCGGTGGTTAAACCCCGGTGACTGGATTGACCAAATCCCAATCCACATAGCAGACACACAATTAAAACCTGTTTCATAAAGGGGAATGCTGTATTAAAAGTGGTCTATGCATACCGCGATTAACTATGACAACCTGTTGGATCTGCCTAGAACCACCCATAGTAGTCCCAATGATGCGAGGATGAGCACAGCCAAGGCGAAGACATCCCCGTTTTTACTGTAGAAGCTTCGTTCTAAACCTATTGGCGCATCATATACAATCTCACCTTTTTCACCGAGAGGAATAGATGCAGCAATCCGACCACTTGGCAATATCATGGCACTTACTCCAGTCTGGGCAGCTCTGGCAACGCTGATGCGGTGCTCAATGGCTCTTAGCCTACCAGCAGCCAGATGCTGATATGGTCCCGGGGAATTCCCTAACCAGGCGTCATTGGTTATGATGGACATGAGGTCAGCATCATTTTTAATAAAACTCCGAAAGATATAAGGATCAGCTGATTCATAGCAAATCAAGGTACCTAGATCAGTGACCTCATCTCGACTTCCCATAGGATAGACAATGGATGAATCACCAGGTTGAAAATTAGCCTGACCAAAATTTAAATTTGCCAAGATTGGGAATGTTTCAACCATGGGGATGCGCTCGGCAAAGGGAACCAACCCCTGTTTGCTTGTGATGACAACTGGTAGTCCTGGTGAATAATAGAAGGCTGAATTGAAGAATTGATATTCCCCATTCTTCTCCTTGTGATGCAGAGCACCAGCCAAAATGGATACTGCATTATCCTCGACAAATTTTCTGATCTTGCGATCAAACTGAGGGTAGTAATGCAAATGAGCGGGCACGGCGCTTTCTGGCCAGAAAATAATGCGGGCGCTATCCAAGACTACCTTTCTGGACTGCGCCATAATAGCTTCAACGTGCTTGGTCTTTTTCGCCCGAATCCACTTTTGATGTGGATCCAGGTTGGTCTGAATTATACCTACCCGAATGGTGGATGTACTTAATTGCCCAACAACCTTCATCCGTACGGCTCCAAAAATAAAAGAACCGATGATAATGAAACCCAAAATGCCCCATACTAATTGCTGAGTTCGGACTGTGAGTTTGCCAAACTCCAACTGAAAAAGGATGGTGTTGATGACGACAACCCAAAAACTGATGGCGAAGATACCGCCATATTCAGCTATTTGTTGGAGTGGAAGTGCAAAATTCTGAGTCATTGCCAGGGATAGCCACGGAAATGCCAGCGTAAACCCGTGATAGCTATACATGAATTCAATAGACACCCAAAACGCTGGTGCCAACCAGAGACCTTTTGTCCCTAAATTCCTACCTGCCCTGGCTATGATCAAACCAAATAATCCGAACCATAGTGATAGATAGGCAACACTGCCCATCATGGAAGCGGAAGCAACCCAGATATTTGTGCCTGAGTTATTTGCTATCCAATTCAGACTGGTCAGTGTGAAAACAAATCCAGTGATATACCCTAATTTGAAACCTCTTTGCCATCCCCCCTGCTGTAACGCCGCCCAGAGAGGGACCCAGGCAACCCAGGCAATAAAGAACATATCAAAAGGTGGAAAACTAAGGGTAAGCAATAATCCTGAGATGATGGCTAGTGTTTCTGGAGTGAATCTCTTGGTCATGCGGTTTCCACCATTCAACTATCCTTGTGTTTCCTGAAGATATTGCTTCAAAATGATTGCTGCAGCAATTCTATCTACTGCACCCTTATCATCACCAACTTTTTTTCCCATACGATGAAGGGATTCCTCTGCTTCCACAGAGCTATAACTCTCATCAATGGTATGAACCGGTTGGGTTATTCTGGCTTTAAGCACCTCAATAAACACTTCAACTCGTTTAGCCTGCTCGCTTTTTTCTGCACCAGGTCTGAGAGGTACTCCAACTACCACTTCTGTCACCTGCTCATTTAGAATGACTTCGCTTATCTGCTCAGCGGCATCCTCATTGCTGGAAATCAGCAACGTCTTATAGGGACTCGCAATTATCCTCAGAGGATCTGTGAGGGCCAGGCCAACACGTCTCCCCCCAGGGTCGATTGCTAATATTCGCCCTTGCATGTGACAGAATTTCTAAAGGTTTACTCTACAGGCTGCTTCAAGACTTCTTTGAGTAATTTGCCGGGTTTGAAATGAGTTTTTCTTCTGGCAGGAACATAGATTTCTTCGTTGGTGCGAGGATTTCTTGCCCGTGGCTTGGCTTTGGTAGGTTTGACTTCAAAAACACCAAAGTTACGGACTTCAATACGAATTGAAGCTTCATCACCACTCATCATTTCCCTGAGGACTGTAAAAACGCCGTCGACAATTTCTTCAGTCTGGAATATTTTTTGGCCGAGTTTCTCAGCGGTTTTTTTTGCTACATCTTTTTTTGTGTATGTGATTGACATGGGTTATCCTTTCTTAGCCATGGCTCTACTCGCGCTCTACGCTTATCACGCCTTCTGAGGCAAGTAGCTTTGATTTTAGTCTATCTAATTGTTTGACACCCTCTACCTCAATAATGACCAGTCCGGTAACTACGTCACCGTCGACCTTCATAGACAGAGTATCAATGTTAATATCATAGGTAGAGATTATCTCAGTGACGTCCCTAACTAAATTTTTTCGTTCTTGCGCCAATATTTTGAGACGAACGAGGAATTTCTGTGAGCGAGCAGCCGCCCAATCCACATCAATAATGCGTTCTTCTTCAGGAAGATTGGTAGCAACAGTCTCACAATCTTTGTGGTGAACGGTGATTCCCCTACCCCTTGTGATAAATCCCAGAATGGGATCCCCGGGAATTGGGTTACAGCATTTACCAAAACTGATCATCATGTTGTCTATGCCCTGAATGGATACACCTTTGGTGTTTCTGCGGGCTCGGTTGAGAAATGATTCGGCGAGGTAACTCTCCGATTTCTCCTTCCTGGGCTTAGCGTATTCATCAGCAAAGAAATGGGTGAGTATAGAAGAGACAGTTCGATGACCAGAGCCAATGGAGGCTATCATCTTCTCTTCAGATTCAAACTTTAATGTGATGTGGGGATCTTTGAGATGCTTCCAATCCTTGGCCTTCTTGATTTTGCGCAATTCACGTTCAAGAATTTCTTTTCCCAGTCGAACACTTTGTTCAAACTCTTGACCCTTTATCCATTTTCGGATATTTGATTTGGCTTTAGAGGTTTTTACAAACTTCAACCAGGAAGAGTTGGGTTTCTGAGAATCACTAGTAATGATCTCAACCTTATCCCCACTCTCTAATTCGCTGTTAAGTGGTTTGATCCGCCCATTGACTTTGGCTCCAATGCAATGCAATCCAACCTGGGAGTGCACATCAAAGGCAAAATCAAGGGGTGTCGCCCCTAATGGTAAAATTCGAACCTCACCTTTTGGGGTATAGACAAATATTTCATCTTTGTAGAGATCAATTTTAAGCAAGTCCATAAACTGATGGGAGGTCGTCTTATCTTCTGTTTGAAGAATATCCACCAGATTTCTCAACCAGGTCACTTGCTGATCAATATCATCCTGACTGGATTTCGAATCCTTCTCTTTGTATTGCCAGTGTGCGGCAACACCCTCCTCAGCAGTATCATCCATTTCCTTGGTTCTGACCTGGACCTCCACTGGGAAGCCGTCAGGCCCTACTACAGTGGTCTGTATACTCTGATATCCATTGGATTTTGGCTGAGCAATAAAATCTTTAAAACGCTCCTGGATAGGTGTGTAAAAGGCATGAATCAGCCCTAAAACGCTATAACATACCTCTACCCGATCAACAATGATCCGCACAGCATAAATATCGAAAACATCCTCGAAGGGTCTATTCTGATCCTGCATTTTGCGAAAAATGGAATAGTGGGATTTAAACCTGCTTTTATAAATGGCTTCAAACCCAGCCTCTTCCACTTTTTCTTTTACAGGCTCCAGAAACTTCTGCACATATTTTTCAAAAAAGGCCTGCCTTTTGGGAATGAGTTTGTTCAGCTCCTGAGATGCTTTGGGCTCCAGGATATCGAATATAAGATCTTCCATCTCTGATTTTATACGATACATCCCTAGACGATGAGCAAGGGGGGCATATACATCTCTTGTTTCTCGAGCGATTCGTCTCTGTTTTACCGCCGGAAGATGCTGGAGAGTCCGCATATTGTGTAGTCTATCAGCAAATTTGATAATGATAACCCGAATATCTGCTGCCACAGAGAGTAGCATTTTTCTAAAATTAACAGCCTGCTTGTCTTCTTCACTCCGAAACTTCATATCAGAGAGTTTTGTGACCCCATCCACCAGCCTGGCAACCTCTTCTGAGAATTCCTGCTCAACATCTTTATGAGTATAGCCAGTATCTTCTATGACATCGTGGAGCAATGCCGCCGAAATGGTGACAGGATCCAGTCGCATATCTGCAAGAATCGTTGCGACTTCAACACAGTGAGTGAAATAGGGCTCACCTGATTTCCTTAGCTGGCCTTGGTGGGCTTTTTTCCCAAAATTATAAGCTCGCCAAACAAAATCTTCGCCGTTGGGGCCAATTGAACTGCTTCCCCCCATCAAATCGATGATGTTTTGAAAGTCAGCGGGATATTTGGTCCCATCAGAACTCAGGATTCTATCTAGTATAGCGGCAGCCATTAGAAGGGTTCAGGAGCTCCTTGATTGGGTGGTGGTGAAGGCGAATAGGCAGATAAGTTTTCAAAAGAGGCAAATTTATCAATAAAACTCAGCCTCACAGTTCCTGTTGGACCATTACGTTGTTTGGCGACGATAAGCTCAGCAACACCTTCCTGGGTATTGCCGTTATCATCCAGAACGCCGTATTTTTCTGGTCGATAAATAAACATTACAACATCAGCATCCTGTTCGATAGAACCAGATTCACGTAAATCTGAAAGAATGGGGCGTTTGTCCCCTCCTCTTGTTTCAACGGCTCTAGAAAGCTGTGACAAGGCAACGATGGGGAGGTCAAGCTCTTTTGCCAGCATTTTAAAAGAACGGGAAATTTGACTTATTTCCTGCTGACGAGATTCCACCCTGCCTGTCCCCTGGAGCAATTGCATATAGTCAACAATAATCATATCAATGCCTTTGTCAGCCTTCAGGCGACGGGCCTTGGCTCTGAGCTCGGTAATATTGAGAGATGCAGAATCATCAAGGTATATTTCAGCTTCCGCCAGATTTCCTGCCGCGGTGCTCAATCTAGGCCACAAATTGGAGGGAAGGCGACCTGAGCGGACAAGGTGGGCATCAACTTTAGCTTCACTGCAGAGCAATCGCATGGCCAATTGATAATTTGACATTTCCAAAGAAAATATGCCAATTTTGGTACCAAATTTTACAGATGCATTTCTAGCCAATGACAGGGCCAGGGCAGTTTTCCCCATGGAAGGTCTAGCAGCCACGATAATCAAATCAGATTTCTGAAAACCTGAAGTGATATCATCAAGTGCATCAAAACCTGTGGCCACGCCTCGAATTCCACCGGGATTTTCATGAAATTTATCAGCTTGTGCAAAAGCCTCATCCAAAGCACTGCGGATTCTCACAAAATCGGCTGTTTTAAAACGCTTCTCAGAAAGCTCGAAGATTTTGCTCTCAGCCTTCTCAAGGAGATCGTCTACCCTTTCACGGGTTTCATACGCCTCAGTGGATAGCTCAGCAGCGAGCTGGATCAAAGCGCGAAGGGCAGAACTTTCCATCACCAGCTTGGCATAATAGCGAGCATTGGCCGTGGAGGGGATTTTTTCTGTCAATTCGGTGATATAGTATGCACCACCTGCAGCCTGAAGATCACCACTTCGCTTTAATTCATCCACTACGGAAATCTGATCAACCGGTTCGCCACGGGCATCCAAATTTATGATGGCATTAAAAATTTTCCTGTGGGCCGGACGATAGAAGCTTTCTGGTTCTAGAAATTCCATGGCTGATGAAAGTGCCATCCGATCCAGCATCATGGACCCGATAACGCTTTGTTCAGCCTCTTCGTTATGGGGTGGTAACCTCAGATTTTGACTGGTTTCACTCACGCCTGAGCCCCTTTCTTCTCTAGATACATCTCACGTATTTTTTTGAAATCTTCCCAGGCAGGACGCTTCCAATTGGGATTTCTCAATAGAGCAGCTGGGTGATAGGTAACCACCATATCTGTTCCATGATAATCAAATACCTGTCCCCGCATTGATGTGAGGGAATCCTTGCTTCGAAGTAAGGTGGTGGCTGAGATACGACCGAGAGCGACGAGAAGTTTCGGTTTTATCATCTCAATCTGCTTGAGTAGATAAGGCTCGCACTCTTCAATCTCTGCTTTATTTGGATCACGATTATTTGGAGGCCGACACTTGAGAATGTTTGCGATATATACATCTTCTCGGGTGAGGTCAATGGCTTTAAGTATATCTGTAAGCAATTTGCCAGATCGTCCGACAAAGGGCATGCCCTCCAGATCCTCCTTCTCGCCAGGAGCCTCACCGACAAACATGATATCAGCGTCTGGATTACCTGCGCCAAACACAAAGTTAGTCCGGGTTGACCCAAGTGGACAATTCATACAGCCTTTAATAGCATTGTTAAATTCACTAATGGTCTTGATATCAGGACTCACTGAGGTTTTCTCCATTTGGGTTTCCTGAACGCTCTCAGGCATGTAAAGCGGTCCACCAAAAATTTCTAACTCATCTTTGACGAAGGCTTTTAGCTGGTCATGTTTATTCATCACCTGACAAAAATCTTGGTCAGCTAGGCTTCTTCAGATTCTTCTTCAGCGGGCCCATCACCAAACATGGCTTGTTTTTCCCACTTGAGCTCACCAGATAGAAATTCTGTGAGACCCACGGTTGTAGGCTTTACAACTGCATCAAAGGCTTCTCTATCGATTTCAGTGTCAACTTCATAGGGAGTATCATCCTCACCACTGATCTCTTCGAGGTTTTCTTCTTCACGACGTCGCTCTTCTTCAATGACATAGCGATCTCCAATGATCTGTCTCGCTCTTTTAGCGATCACAGTCACAGCTTCAAAAATGTCTTCGGTATGCTCTTCGATTTTTCTGAACGGTACGGTCTCTAAACCCATTTATAAACTCCTTTATTGTTGATATATTTCATTTTCTAAAATTTCAGTAAATGCGTTAACTGCTTCATTCAATTCAGAGTTAACGATGGTATAGTCAAATTGTTTTCCCAAAAGCATTTCTTCAGGCATACGATCAAGGCGAATCCTGATCTGCTCAGGGCTATCTGTATTACGATTAATCAGTCTTTGTTCCAAGGCTTCCACTGAAGGCGGCTCAATGAAAATTGATATGCTTTGCTCAGGATATGCTTTTTTCAAATTAATCCCACCTTTGATATCAATATCAATAAGTAGTTGTTTGCCTTGCTCTAAGGCAGCATCTACATAAGTGCGCAAAGTTCCATAGAAGTGACCATTTTTTGAATATACTTCCTGCCACTCAACCAATTCATCACGCTGGATACATTTCAAGAATTCAGCCTTGCTGATAAAAAAATAATGTTTACCCTCTACTTCGTAGTCTCGTCGTGGACGGGTGGTAACAGAGACTGAAAATTGAATCTCTGGAAACTTATCCATGATAGCATTTTCAAGAGTCCCCTTGCCTGTACCGGAAGGCCCAGCAACAATTATCAATCTTCCTTTTTGGGGTGTCATTGAATATTTTGCACCTGTTCTCTTATGCGTTCAATCTCATTTTTCAATTCTACTACGGCGTGTCCAATTGGGGTGGAGTTAGCTTTGCTACCAATGGTATTTGCTTCGCGGTTCATCTCCTGGAGTAAAAAATTCAAACGCTTACCTGCATCGCCATTCTCCAGCATCAACTCACGAAAATGTTGAAGGTGGGCATCCAGGCGAGTGATCTCTTCAGCAATATCCAGCTTGTCACTCCATAGCACAATCTCTTGCTCAAGACGTTTCTCATCTATCTGGCTTTCACCCTCTAAACTGCTATCAGCAACCTTCTTACGCATTCTTTCAGCCATGAGATCTAATCGACCATGGTCTTCAGTTTGAATACTGGATACAATTTCCACAATATTCCCCAACTGCTCGAGGATAGCCTGTTCAAGCAATTCACCTTCTCGCATTCGCATAGCCTGTAACTGCTCAGAAGCCTTTTTGACAAGACTTAAAACTGTGTCATTAAATTTGCCCTGATCTTCTTCATCTGTATCGTATGTGATGACATCAGGGAAGCGAAGAAGTTCAGAGATAGAGAGTGTCTCGCTCTCACGACCCAAAATCTGGGCACTTTTGTTGGCAATTTGCTGATAGTGAAGGAGCAATTCTTCATTCATTCGGGGTTTGCCAATGGCAGATTGATCCGTTCCCATATTCATGGTTAAGGTCACCCTTCCACGGCTCAATAATGACTGCAAATGGGTTCTGGCAACATCTTCCACTTTTTCGTAACCACGGGGTAAACGCATGACGAATTCAAGAAACCGACTATTCACAGCTCTCAGCTCAATAACTACCTTCAAATCACCAATTTTTTGTTCGGCCCGGCCATAGCCGGTCATACTTATAAGCATAGGTCCTCTCTAAAACCAGCATTTCATGCTACTTGTTCACTTTATATCAAGCAATTACTCGAAATGCTGTGACAAAGCCGCATAGTATAATTTTCGACTATAGCTATGTCAAAAGATATATTGAAGTTAGGCCAATATTTTTTCATTAATATTTTAGATTCGATTGAGATGGGCCACAGGAATGATGGTGAGGCCTATTATTTCGCCATTACACGGCCCAAAGTATCAGGGGAGTTCTACGGAGCGAATCACCTGGAGTGTGCTACTATAGTTGGCATCTATGCCACTGCTTACCAGTGTATACATTTGCATAAAATCAGTCTGCCCACCCTCAACCTCTGAATTCTCATAAGTTGCCCATCCTGGAGAAAACTTGAGTGGAATATTTAATCCGATGGAGGTGATAAGTCTTTGGTTATCCAAATGCAGGAAACCGTTTTTGCGGGTGGCGTCAACAGGCACCCACCCTTTGATGGGTAGATAGATTTCGGACCAGACGTGGGCACCAGTATTTTCAGATACAAAATTAAAACCAGATTGCTGCCTGGCCGGGATGCCGGCGATCCTGCACATGGTCATAAAAAGAGCAGAGTATTGTCCACAATCCCCTTTTCGAGTTTCAAAGGCGTTTTGAACACCACGTTGATCAGGTGGGTAAACATAGGTCAGTGACTTCTGGACCCAATTATATAGTGCCTCTGCCTGACTGACTGGATCTGAAATATGCACCACTAGGTAGGAAACAGTGTCAATAAGTGCTGAATCCTGCTCCAAAAAGGTTTCTGGTCTTGTGTACTGACCAAAGATTGAATCTGGGATTTGATCCCAATTCAAATGTTCCATATCCCTATCTACCTCGGGTTTGTAGTCATAAGTGATATACCTGAAATTCCGTGTAAGGGTGATATCACCATCTGAATTCAATGCGGGATTCCAATAGAGAATCTGATTCCCGTGTTCTGAATCAATCGAAAGGTCAGTGGGATGGGGTTGGATACTTGATCCTTGGAGCACCTTCTGGGTAGGATAATCACGAATATCTGAACTCCATATATGTAGGGATGGAGATTGATCTGCAGGAACTCCTCGAGCCAGGTTTGATGCTTCCAGATTCTCACCAGACAGAAGGGATATATCTTCGATGCTGACACGTAAAACCCCTGTCACAAGTCGAGGATTTGAATACTCACTGGATAGGTTTTTCATGGCATTCTGAAGCATAATTTCTTCATCAGGATCAGGACGAGAGCTTTGATGGCTACAGGCACTTAAGAAGAGGAATACAAACAATAGGATAAGTCGTAGTTCTCTATTATTCAGTGACATACAGGATTTCCTTAAATTGATTTTACTATTCGATATTCCGGGGAAAATCGAAGATTAGACCAAGCCCAATCAATCTAACTTTCTGATTTTCCAGCGTACTGTAGGGCAACTGACCTTGATAATAATTGAGCAATATTTTTACAGGAGTCGGTGTGCCCCTGGCAAACTCAACACCTGCTCCAATCCTGATATTGGGGACATAATCATAGTGCTCATAAAGCTTGATATCCACTCCTGCCAGGAGAGCAAGCCCGGGATTCTTGGGGAGCAGATGAATCCAATCCCCACCAAATTGAAGCAATAGGCGTTTCCGCACGGTGTTAGGAGAAACATTATATCCTGCCACACCATAGAGATTCAAGCCTGTGAGCTTCTTATACCAAGTCAGATCCAGCTGCTCGTAGTTTTGAGTTCTCAGGGTAGGTGTCACAACCAGGTTGCGGATGATATAATCGTCCCCAAGATGGGATGACTGGTGAAAGAGACTAACTTTGTATAGTGTGGTTAGAGTGTGCTGGTAATGAAAAATTGAGGATATTCGATAATCTGCATTCTGAAGTCCCCCCATGAATGCGTCACCTGCATCAACAATGGAAAACTGTGAATAGATTGTGAATTCCATGCCCAACTCCCATTGCTGTCCTCCTGCTTGAACTGATCTGAGAAATTGTTGGCGCATACTCAATGAAATGGGCACATACATGAGTTGTTGGGTCTCCCCTTCAACCTCATAGCTCAATATACTGATGCTTTGCTGACCTGCAGCTGGATCCAAATAGAGAGCTGGAAAAATTGATCCTTGTGGCAACCAACTGATCTCAGATCCTGATAATGAAGCTGCTAAGAGTATACCAATAGCAAATTTGTATCTATTTTTTTTCAGATTATCTCCCAGGAACGCAACCATAATTTTATGAGGTTTGACATCATCAGAAAACTATTTTCAACCGGGGAATGAACAACCCTTATTTATATTGTCCATATGAGTTGATCTAGAACAAGTGTATATATGATAAGTATTTTATTATTGTGTGCCTTTGGAAAATAATGCTTTTCAATACTTCAGCAAATAAAGTAGGAAGTGGCTTTTAAAATTGATCAGAGCAAAATCCCATAATTACGTAATTATTCTCCTGTCATTGCTTACCATAGCGTTCCTGGTGCTCTATTCGATCCAGAGTATGACTTATTTGAATACCCCTGTTGAAGAACGCTACCTGCTCAAAGAAATGGATGGTCTCTACGGACCTTCTGGGCTTTATGGGCATGGGGTCGGCTTCCTTGCCGCATTTTTTATGTTTTTACTCTGGCTCTATATCATACGTAAACGTTGGAACCGCCTGCGCGGTCTTGGTCGTCTCAGCCAGTGGCTCAAGTATCACATGTGGTTTGGAATTGTAGCGCCTCTTTTGGCTGGATATCACGCAGCCTTCAAATTTGAAGGTCTTATTGGCGTTATGTATTGGGCTATGATTGCAGTTATGGCCAGTGGCATCGTTGGTAGATATCTCTACGGTCATATCCCTCGGCGCCGCGATGGTCATGAAATGAGCATGAAGCAGATTAATACTGAGAAGGCCTCTAAGCTACGATCACTGCAAATGGAATTCGGAATTTTACCGGAAGACATCAATAGACTCAAGGGCTTAACTCCAGAATTAAGCGGGGTTGGTACTCTGGTAGCGCTCTATCACCTCGCCGCCTTTGATATCAGGCGTCGCTATCAATTGAAAAAGATTCTAAAGGACTTTGAAGCTAAATACGGTGTAAGTAAGCAGAATCTGATATTTTTTAAGGAGACGGTTGAAAAACAACTCATCATGAGCCAACGGGTCATTGTCCTGGATGCAGTAAGTAAGGTGTTTCACTGGTGGCATGTCATTCACAAGCCATTTGCCTACGCCATCTTTATCGTCTTGACCTTACATATTATTCTCACCATAAGTTTTGGATTCACATGGATATTCTAAACAACGAATCAGTATTGTCCTGGGTATTGGGTTTCCTGCTCATTTTTGCATTCACCATACCTTATTTAGTCAAGTGGAAACGGAAACAGAAACAGACGGTAGAAAAGCTGAATGAAGCAACACGAATTGGCACCAATAAAGCACTTATGCAGCACCCTATTATTGATTTATCCAGATGTATCGGTTGCGGTATTTGCACAAAGGTATGCCCTGAAGGGGAAGTTCTAGGCCTGGTAGGCGGTAAAGCCGTTCTCATTAATGGAAGCAAATGTGTAGGTCACGAAGTCTGCATGGAGAGTTGCCCAGTTGGAGGCATTGAAGTGGGTCTGGGAGATATATCCAGTAGAGAAGATATTCCGCAACTATCCTCAGAACTTGAAAGTAATCTGGAGAATATCTATCTCATTGGTGAGTTAGGTGGCCTGGCATTGATCAGGAATGCTGTAAATCAGGGGTCCAGAGTTGCTAAATCCATACAAGAAAAATTAAATGGCTCTACGCCCTCCCAGCCAATCGTTGTCATTGGGGCCGGACCAGCTGGGCTTTCCTGTACAATCTCTCTCATGGGAATGGGACTGCCAGTTGTTCTCCTGGATCAAAGTGAACCTGGTGGCACTATCCTTCAATATCCCAGACGCAAACTGGTTATGGTGCAGCCCATTGAGATGCCAGGATATGGTGAAATGAGCAATTCTGAATATTCAAAGGAGGAGCTGCTCGAGATTTGGGACAGAATATTTGAAAGTCACAAACCTGATTTTCGTAGTGGCCATCAATTACAGGCCATCGAAAAAAATGGCAGCGGTTATAAGATTACTACCAGTGCTGGAGAACTCAGCAGTGATTATGTGGTTCTCGCTCTTGGTAGACGAGGCACACCTCGAAAGCTTGGTGTACCTGGGGAAGATTTAAGCAAAGTTTCCTACAAATTGATGGATGCGGAAACCTATCAGAACAAACACATTCTGGTGGTAGGTGGTGGAGATTCTGCCATTGAGGCAGCAGTAGGATTGGGACAACAAATCGGCAACACAGTTACGCTCTCGTATCGCAAGAACAATTTTTCCAGAATAAAAGCCAGAAATGATGAGCAGGTTGCAAAGGCCGTTAAAAACGGATGGATTAATATTATCTATGAATCCACTGTGGATTCAATTCATGAGGATCAGGTGATCATAAGGCAGAATGACCAGGAGCAGCAGCTCAAAAATGATTATGTGTTCGTTTTTGCAGGAGGAATCCCACCCTTCAAACTGATGAATTCAATCGGTGTACAATTCGGAACCTCAACCCTATCATGAAATTGAGCCAGGTTGCTTTCGGATTAATCTGTCTCCTTATCCATCCGTTGATCCTGGAGGCTCAATTGAGCCCGGGACCACTGGCTGAGCCCCATGCACATCTTTCGGGATTCACCGATTGTCTCACCTGCCATACCTGGGGGAGCAAAGATTTAAGTCCAAAGTGCCTGGAGTGTCACACACCGATTCAAGCCAGGATTGCTAATGAGCTTGGCTTTCATGGTAATCTAGAGGAAAAGAATTGTTCTACCTGTCATACTGATCATATGGACAGAAATTTTGAAATGATCCACTGGGAGCCTTCTCAGAAGGATTTCGATCATCTAAAAACAGGCTATGAGATAGAGGGGAAACACCTCAAGCTAAATTGTAATGAATGCCACAAAAGTGATTTCATAGTATCAGAAGATATTTTGGAATATGCCAAATCCCAGAAAACCAGGGATGTCCTCTCCACCACATTCATGGGTCTGGGATCAAAATGTGCCAGTTGTCATGTGGATGTCCATGCCGGCGAATTCTTAGAACAGACCTGTGAAGACTGCCACAATGAGAATAACTGGGCCGATGCAAGAAAAGACTATGATCATGATTTTGAGACTGAGTTCCCTCTGCGAGGCGCACATAAACGAGTTGTGTGTGAAAAGTGCCACACTGCCTCACAACCAGCCGTTGCTGATTTCAAACCGCTACAATTTACAGGTCTAAAATTTAATCTATGCACCAATTGCCATGAGGATAAACACAAAGGGTCTTTTGGCTCGAATTGTCTCAAGTGTCATACTGAGACCACGTTCAAGCAGAAAGATGTGGCTGGTGCATTTAACCACCAGACCACGCGCTACCCATTGGTTGGGATGCACACCACAGTCGATTGTGAATTGTGCCATACCAATAAGGATCGCTTTACGCTAGAATCCAGTTTTGATCAATGTTCTGATTGTCATCCAGATCACCACAAGGGAATCTTTTTGAAACCAGATCGTGATAATTCTTGTGATCAGTGCCATAGCGTTCGAGGCTTCTTTCCCCCATTATTCGGTGTGATTGAACATAGGAATACTCGATTCGTCATTGATGGCGCTCATCTCGCTCAACCTTGCATATTTTGCCATAAGCAGAATGAGCAGCCAGTTTACCAATGGGAGCCCCTGGCTTGCAAGTCCTGCCACACCACTATCCATGGAGAGCAATTTTCACGCTACCAAGCAGGCGGAAACTGGTGTGAAAGCTGCCATAAGACTTCCGATTGGGTTAATCTTTCTTTCGATCACTCTGCAACCTTCTTCCCCCTAACAGGAAAACATGAAGACTTGGTTTGTACAGCTTGTCATCCCAGCAAGAATGATGTAATCCAATACGAAGATATTGATACCAGTTGTGGTGAATGTCACACCGATGCTCACCAGAAACAATTCGAAGCACGGCTCTGTGAAGATTGTCATTCCACAAAAGCCTGGCAAATTCCTGCGTTTGATCATTTGAAACTGAGTGAGTTTCCTTTGGATGAGCAGCATAAAGCTGTGGCCTGTGGTCAGTGCCACAAATTTGAGTCAGCGCTATCTACCATTCGATTTAAACCGATTCCCCACAAATGTCAGGATTGCCATAGTTTTGGGGATTTCAAGGGATGAGACTGCTTCTAATCTCTATCCTTGGCCTGTTGAGTATTACTTCCATTGCTCAGGATAGCGTGGGAATTGAAACAGATTTGACCTGTGAAGTTTGTCATGCCGGCGGTGATTGGTCCTCAGATATTGGTGAGAATTTTGACCATATCACAACGGGCTATGAGTTGCAGGGAACACATGCGGATATTGATTGTGGTCGCTGTCATATGGGCACAACGCCAGCTGAAAAGCACAATTTTGGTCAAGTTTCTTCTGATTGTATTGCCTGCCATGAGGATATCCATAATGATCAATGGGGTGAGGATTGTCAACGCTGCCATAGTCCAGATACATGGACCCTGTCTACACAGCAACAAAATCATGATTTAACCAATTTTCCTCTCCAGGGACCGCATCGTAGTGTGAATTGTGCCAGTTGCCATCTCAGCAATCCAGGAACAGGATCCTCACTACCATTGGATTGCACAGGGTGTCATACCGCTGACTATAATGGCAGTACAAATCCATCTCATCAGACTCTGAATCTAGGAACCGATTGTGAGTCCTGTCATGAAACCCAGTCCAGCCAATGGACACAGTCCAGTTTTAACCACAACAATACCGCGTTCAACTTGATTGGAATGCACAATACAGCGAGTTGTGAGAATTGCCATACACAAAGCGTTGATAACACACCAAAAACTTGCATGGGCTGCCACAGTGCAGATTATGATAATTCATCTGATCCTCCCCATCTGGCATCTGGTTTTCCCACAAATTGTAATTCCTGTCATGATAGCTTTACCTGGAATTCAAATTTTACCCATGATAGAACGGGTTTCACATTGGACGGAGCCCATACTGATACGCCTTGTCTCGATTGTCACCCTCAGCAAAGTTTCTACGATGCAGAAACAAGCTGCAACTCATGCCATCAGAGCAATTGGGAAGCTAGTACTATCCCACCCCACGTGGAAGCAGAGTTTGGCGAGACATGTGAGGATTGCCACACTACCGTGGTTTGGCAACCAGGTTTATGGTCGCATGACGTAGATACAGAGTATCTATTAACCGGTGCCCATATTGGACCCAGCTGCGAGGCATGTCACACGGTTGCCCCCTACTCAGAACAACCCTCCAAATGTGTAGATTGCCATAAATCAAATTATGACGAGACGCTTGAGCCTAATCACGCAACTAGCGGTATACCAACTACTTGCGATGTTTGCCATACGACTGATAACTGGAATTCAGAAGAAATTGACCATAGTCAGACTGCCTTTCCCCTTCTGGGTGCACATACTGAAATCGAATGTATGACCTGTCATGCTGATGGTTATGATTTACCTACAGATTGCCAGGGCTGCCACCTCCCAGATTATACATCAACAAGTAATAGCCCCAGTCCAGACCATGGCCAATATGGGTTCAGTCAGGATTGTTTGATTTGCCATAGTCAGGAGATGTGGAAACCTTCCTTATTCGACCATGATGCCGATCTCACGGGTTTTGATATACAAGGGGCGCATCTGGCACTCTTACCTGATAATTGTTATGCCTGTCATGAAACTGCACAATGGTCAGGACTCTCATCCGATTGTTTTGCATGTCACCAGAGTAATTTCGAGAGCACCAGCGAACCTGATCATGAAGGAAATGGGTATCCTCAGAACCTTTGTGAGACCTGTCATTCACAGGATGGATGGGAACCTTCAATATTCAGTCATGAAGCCAATACAATCGCTTGTGTGACCTGCCATGTGGTTCAATACAATTCAACCATTGATCCACCCCACGCTGAGCTTTCCTTCCCTACTGATTGTGCTAATTGCCATACCAGCACTGCCTGGACCCCAGGAACTTTTTCCCATGATGTTGAAACAACTGGGTTTCTCACTGATGGTGCCCATTTGAATATTAACTGTAGCAGTTGCCATGATTCCTGGGAACCACCCACTGAAATCAGAACCTGTGCCTCAGCATCGTGCCACCAGAATAATTATTCGGAATCCAGTAATCCACCTCATGAAGCCATGGGCTTTTCTCAAGCATGCGAAACCTGTCATACCACTACGGCGTGGTTGCCATCTCAATTTATACATGATACGGAGACCACAGGATATGCGCTTGAGGGCGCCCATGAGAGTACTGATTGCCAGAGCTGCCATTCCCCGTGGGAAGTGATTCCTGAGCCTAGAACTTGCGCCGCGAGTAGCTGTCACGAGGAAAATTATTCGCAGTCTACTAATCCCCCTCATGAAACCATGGGTTTTTCCCAGGCATGCGAAACCTGTCATACTACCACGGCCTGGTTGCCTTCTCAATTTGTTCATGATACAGAGACCACAGGATATGCACTTGAAGGCGCCCATGAGATTGTGAATTGTCAGAATTGCCACAATCCATGGCAACTCGTTTCCCAACCCCGTACCTGTGCTGATGCCAGTTGTCACCTGCCAGATTATAACTCGGCTACAGATCCAAATCATTCAACTGCATCCTACCCTCTTGATTGCGAGATATGTCATTCCATGACGGCCTGGGAACCCTCAACCTTTGATCACGATGGACAGTCCTTCCCTATCTACAGTGGCCAGCATCGCAACGAGTGGAATGACTGTTCCCAATGTCATGTAGATCCCAATGATTTCATGGTTTTCACTTGTTTTGGTGCAGGATGCCATAGTATAACTGAAATGAATAACGTACACTGTGAAGGTGCCAATTGTGAGAGTTGTAACGGCAATACCTATCCATCATCTGGTGTGACTCCAGAAGAATGCTTTACCTGTCATCCTACTGGTGATGAAGATGATTGTGGTGGAGATCTATTAAATTTTTTCAAAATGAGAACACTCCCTCAACCCATTGAGAAAAAGGCAAATGAGAACCGTTAGTCTTAGCATATTGATATTATTGCTGCCCCTACTATCTTTTTCGCAAATGCAGGAAGATCGCTCGTGTCTGAAGTGTCACCAGTCTGGCTCTTGGTTTCCCTTATCAGAGTCACCAAGTTTTAACCACAACCTGGACACAGACTTCGAACTCCTTTACAACCACGCTGATCTAGCTTGCACCCAATGCCATTCAGGCAAAAGTATCGATGAATTCCACAGTTTCTCAGTCAAGGGAATCGATTGTGCAGATTGCCATCAGGATATCCACCAGAACTATTGGGGCAACCATTGTGAAACCTGCCATTCCCCGGAAAGCTGGGATATAGGCCAAAGCTTTCGGCGTCATGATGAGACCCTGTTTCCGCTCCAGGCCAGTCATCATACCATGGACTGCTATTTGTGTCATACTTCGCCAGGGCAGATTCCTCCACTTGAGTGCCAGGATTGTCACGATGTAGATTTTCTACCTGAGCTCACTTCCCACGATGGTCTGACAAACCAAACCGACTGTTCCACCTGTCATGCTCCTACCAGATGGAATCAGATTCTTGCTATCAACCACGATGCATTTTTTCCAATTCATAGTGGCAGGCATCGCTGGGTATGGGATAGCTGCTCAACATGCCACACTTCAGCTGGAGATTACCAGACCTTTACCTGTTTAGGCTCAGGATGCCATTCTGCTTCAAAAATGAACTCTGAGCACTGTGAAGGGAGTAGTTGTGAGCGGCGTAACGGATTTACCTACCCCAGGAGTGGCGTTGATTCTAATGACTGTTACTTCTGTCATCCCAGGGGAAATGAATAATATGTGGCGATTGATGAAACGACTTAATAATTATCTAATTTTCAGCCTGTCCATACTGGCGCTATTCACAGCTGCTGCCATGGGTCAAGAAGTGATTGTTGGGTCTATTACTTATCTTAGTCGAGATCAGGCATATATTGATCTTGGTAAAAAGAGCGGTATTCAAGTGGGAGATACGATTCAGGTCTATAGAGGCGAGGCGTTAATAGGCACGGCAATCGTATCACAATCCAGTGGGTCATCTTCTGCTATTGAGGCGCTAACCCCTGATGACCCAGTCTGGGATATTGGCGACGAAATTCAGGCTAGTGTGAATTTACCAAAAGCCGATCCACCGACTCCCCTGCTCGCAGTCGACAGCCTCTCCGAAGCAAAACCAGCGGTTCAGGTTTTTCTGGACAGTAGCGCTTACACCCCACGGACACCTAGCAATATGAGTCTGGATGCCAATAGATTTGCTCCCACTTTCACCGGCTATCTCACTGCACGAGCATCTGATCGAGGAGGTGACACAAGTGGGGTCAGTGAATCTTCAGGTTCCATCTCTGCTCAATTCAAAATTCTGGATCTTGGTATCAGGCATCTTGATGTAAGCACCTATATCCGTAGCAACCGATCTTCAAGAGATACCAGTTCTCAGACAAATATCTACTCTATCATGGCGAGCTATGATAATCCTGGGAGTCGGTTCAGCTATTTAATGGGAAGAATGTATCATCCTCAGTTTTCCATGTTAGGAACCATCGATGGTGTTGGTTTGACCTGGCGATCGGATCGAAGGGTTGTCGCTGCTGCTGGCGGATTAATGTCCAATATCAATGATATTCAAGGGCATGCCCAGCGGAACAAATTTGGGCTCATTGATGAAGAACGATTTGATTGGGGAAATGTGCAGCTTGGTTTCGTCGGAGAGACTGAAGCAGGGGCCTTTTCAAGAAATTATCTTTTGCTTGGCTCTACAGCAAAACTGGGTTCCAGGCTACGACTAAGGGGCTATAGTGAGTTCGACCTTGATATACAGGATCAATCTCAATTCCAGAGTGCAGTTTCTCTTACTCGCTTTCGTGCTTCGGTAAATTGGAGACCCTGGCGCTCCCTCATAAGCACGTCACGCTACAGTTACAGGGAGAATGTTGTTGATTTGCTGGACACAGCTGAAACTGAATATGAGAAAGCAGCGAGGCATACATTCAATACTAATTTGAGTTTCATGTTGGGCTCTGGCATGAGTATCAACACCCAGGCCAGCTTCCGGGGAGATGGGTCAAACCGTCACATCCAAATTTATGGGGTCTCGGTCAGTCATCGAAATTTCACATCAAAATCCCTTTCCCTGAATGCCGGCGGTATGGCCATGTTTTCATATCTGAGTCAGGGTGGTCGTATTTATGCCTCAGCGGGTAGGGACATACTCCCCTGGTTGGATGTTGATCTATATGACGAGATCTTCCTGTATCGAATACTCGGTGATTCCAGTTTCAAAATGCGCCACCTGCCTGAGATTTCTCTTTCAGCCAAAGTCCCTGGTCTCCAGCGTCTTCGACTGCGCACACGCTTTGAACAGGAAGATGGCGAATTGCTATACCGTGTGAGTCTCAGTGCTTCAAAACAGTTTTAGAATATTGTAAAAAGCCCCCACCAAAACATGATGAGAGGCTTTTACGGGGTTATTGCTAATTGAGTGTCTATTCGTAGCGTAAAGACTTTATGGGGTTGGCTACAGCTGCCCGATAGGACTGCCAGGCCACAGTGACAACAGCCACCATCAATGCAAGAAGTGACGCTCCCACAAATACCATAACACTGATATCTATTCTATAAGCATAGTTCTCTAACCATTCACTCATTGCATAGTATGCAAGGGGAACAGCGATGGCGACTGATAAGAGCATTAGTTTGAGTGTATCCCTGGAGAGTAGTACCAATATGCTACTCACAGAGGCACCCAATACCTTGCGGATACCAATTTCCTTGGTACGCCTTTCAGCATTAAAGGAAGCCAAACCCAAAAGCCCCAAACTGGCGATGAATATGGCCAGCCCGGCAAACAATAATATAATTTGAGCAGACTGCCTTTCAGTCTGATACAGCCTGGCATAAAATTCATCGAAGTGATCATATTCCATTGCCTGCTCACCGGCATTTTGCTTCCAGACTTTTTCAATATGGGCCAAGGTGCCATCCAGATACCTTGGATCATATTTTACAGTGGTAAATTTACCCCAGTTCGGTCTAAATCTGGCAGTTCCATCACCTAAGAGAAACATGGCCATGGGTCGGATCTCCTGCTGTGGGGATTCAAAATGGTAATCCTCAACCACCCCAATGATCCTGATTGATGTGGGATTCTGACGGAAATAGGTAATGATATCTTGTCCTATAGGATCAGTGATACCAAATGCTTTCACGGCTGCTTGATTCAGAATGACTGCATTTGTATCTGTTCCCCGCTCTTGTGCAAAGAACCGTCCCTCTGACATCTTTAACTCATAGATCGCGGCATAGTCATAATCTACCAAAAAACTCGCAAGCAGACGGGTTTCCTCAACATCATTTACCATCATACTGGTAGCGTTGCCGTTTAAACCATCCTCATTCCCTGGAATAGCTGTGCTATTGCTCACCATGAGTACACCAGGGTCATCTCGCAAACTGGTCTTAAATGCCTGAATGGTTCGACCAATGTCATCAGTTTTTTTCACAATGAGCAAGTTCTCAGGGTTAAGTCCTAAGTCCCGGGTCTGCAGAAAATTGAGCTGATCCCGAATAATCATTGTGGAAATTAGCAGGGTCACGGAAACAGCGAACTGAAAGATCACCAGACCATTCCTGAGCCAGTTGCTACCTTTTCCAGGTGACCCATTGCCCTTGAGCACCTTGAGGGGATTGAATGATGATAAAAGGAAGGCTGGATAACTACCAGCCAGCAAACCGACAGGAATAACCCAGAGATAGATCCTTGGTATGTCCGAAAGGTTCAATGCTAAGGGCGTTTCAATGAGTTGGGAAAACCACGGCAATAAGAACTGGACCAGCAATAAGGCCAGACTGAATGCGATGGTGGTCACAAATATTGATTCTGCTAAGAATTGGACAATGATTTGACTGCGGTTACCGCCCAGTGTTTTACGAATACCAATTTCACGTGCACGACTCATTGATCTGGCCGTAGATAAATTCATATAATTGATACATGCCAGGAGCAGGATAAAAATGGCAATATATGCAAAAATGGTCACAGCTTGCCCATCCCCATTCACCTCAAACTCACCTGGCAATTGAGAATGGAGATGGATGTCAGTAAGCGGAGTCATAAAAAATGCATATGCATCTCCTCTTTCTACCAACTGATCAAAAGAAATACCCAGAAATTGTTCAACCTCGGGGCCAACATACTTGCGGATGAGCTCAGGGAACTTTGCCTCAAATTCCGCAGCATTTGCACCTTCTGCCAACTGCAGATAAGTTTGAAAATTATTACTTAACCACATACTATTCCGAGAATCGCCGTAGGTCACCATTGAGCCTAAAAAGTCAAAATGCCAATGTGAATCGTCTGGAAGCTCCGCAACCACACCTGTTACTGTAAAATCTGATACATTGTCAGAATTCAATACTTTTCCTATGGGATTGGCATCACCAAAATACTTCTTTGCCATCTGCTCCGTGATGACCACTGAGAATGGCTGCGTTAAAGCAGTCTTGGGATTACCAAGTAACATTGGGATTGTAAACACATCAAATACCGTTGAATCGGCCTGGAACCATCGCTCTTCTGAAAAGACCATATCCTCATAGCGCAACACGGGGAAACCTGTATTACGGATACGAACATAATTGACTACTTCTGGATATTCCTCCAACATGGTTGGGCCAGCAGGAGCCGTAGAATTGGTCATCCTAAATGCATTGTCGCCCAATTTACCTTCGAGGTTCAATCGGTAAATGTTATCGGCGTTGGTGTGAAATCGATCAAACCCTTGCTCATAGCGAACAAACATTAAAATCAGTATACAGGTCGTCACGCCAATAGCCAGACCCACAATATTGATGAAAGCATATAGTCGCTGTTTGATCAAGGACCTGAATGCCACTTTTGTATAACTCAGCCACATAAGACTACTCCTGTTCGGGGTATTGATAAATGTTTAGACATGAAAATTTCCATTCAAAGTCTCATCAGCTATTTTCCCATCAAATAAATTGACAGTTCGATTCCCATAGGCTGCATATGCAGGTGAGTGGGTTACCATCACGATAGTAGTCCCCTGTGCATTTAAATCTTTCATGAGATTCATGACCTCATCACCATGCTGAGAATCGAGATTTCCCGTAGGCTCATCTGCCAGCACGATTTTAGGGTTGGTAACCAATGCCCTGGACACGGCAACACGCTGTTGCTGTCCTCCAGATAATTGTTGTGGATAATGTTTACTTCTGTGACCGACACCCATTTTATCCAGCATCGCCTGAACGCGTTCCTTCCGCTCTGAGGAGGGAACGCCAAGATACAGAAGGGGTAATTCAACATTCTCATATACAGTCAGCTCGTCAATGAGATTAAAGCTCTGGAATACAAACCCGATATTGGCCTTGCGAAAGTCTGCTCTCTGGTGCTCGTTATACCCACTTACCTCTTCACCTAAAAAGTGATATTTCCCCGAGCTGGCATTGTCCAGTAGTCCCAGGACATTCATAAGGGTTGATTTCCCACAACCAGAAGGTCCCATAATTGATACAAATTCACCTTCTTTTATTTCTAGATCTATCTCATTCAAGGCAGTGGTTTCGATTTCTTCAGATCGAAATATCTTGTTTAATTTTTCTGTCTTTATCATTTTGATCTCCTTGGTTCTCGCGATTATGCTTCGTTTTTAAAAAATAATTGTTCGTAGTCTCCGAACTGACGGTAACTGCTTGTGATGACCTTCTCCCCGGGCTCTAAACCTTCAAGGACTTCATAATAATCTTGATTTTGTCTTCCAAGCTTGACTTGTCTCTTACTGGCACTCTCACCGCCTTCATCAAGCACATAGACCCATTGACCACCCGTTTCCTGGTAAAATCCTCCACGTCTTAAGAGAATGGCTTGCTGGGAATTGCCAAGCTCCAGACGCATGTGTAGGGTTTGACCACGTCTGATGTCCTCAGGCTCTCTGCCTTCGAATCCCAGTTCTATGCGAAACTGGCCATTCACAACCTCTGGGTATATCTTGTTTAAGTGGACGGTGTACTCGTTGGAGCCAATGGTAAACAGTGCGGGTTGACTGAGTTGAACCCGAGTAATAAAATGTTCATCCACTGGTGCACTGATCTTAAATCCGTCGAGGATATCAATTTGTCCCAGACGCTCCCCTCTGACTTTGGCTTCTCCAATTTCAGCATTTAATGAGGTCAATTGACCTGATACTGGTGCTGTGATGACAAGATTATCTAAATTTTGTTTAACGATTTCCATATTATCCTGCATCCGTTGCAAGCCGCTTTCTAGCTGTTCCACCTGCACTTCCCGGTAGATGGAATCCTGCTCAAATGACTGGAGCGTTAATTCACGTTTTTTGAGTAAATATTGATAATCATCCCTGCTGGAATCAAACTCATCGCTGGATATCATCGCTTTGGACGAAAGTTTTTTGTTGCGCTCAAAGACACGCTTGGATTGGAGTATTTGATGATCTAGATCCAATAATTGAGATTGAATATTCAGACGATTTTGCTGCATGGCCAGTTTGGTATTTCGAAGATTATTGCTCTGTTGGAATAATTCGGCCTCGCGGTACATGATATCCAGGAGCAAGTTGGTATTTGCCAGGCTGATAATTTTGTCACCTTTTTCCACAAAAGTTCCAGCTTCTATATATCTTGCTTCTACGCGCCCACCTTCGATGGCATCCAGGTAATAGGTTTTAATTGGTACCACAGCACCACTGAAAGCTATAAATTCTTGAAAATCGCCACTCTCTACAGAACTGATCCCGATGCGTCGATTATCAATTTTTAGTGTATCACCACTACTAGCACCTGTAACCAGCGCAGAGCCGACCAGGATTACCGCTGCAGTAACCAAAACATATAGTCTATATTTTTTCCATTTAGATTTTTCTATTTTACGATCCATAGTGTCCCCAATAGGCAATGTGCATCTCCACAATTATTCAAACCTTGGTGAATATCTTCATGATTCGAGTGCACGGTTCGAGTGAATGTCATGACAGCTCTTATCACAAGGCTTGTGCCAAGGATGGCAGTTGAATCCATATCCTACTGATTATTAAGTATTTACAAGTCTATCTTAATAAAAGATGGTCAGGGTAAAAAAGAAAACATTACTCATTTCGATATGAAGTGCATATCAATTTTATATGGATTGCACCTTTCTATGATCAAATAGGGGCAAGCTAGGAGGTCTTGAGATTATGGAATAAAAAAAGTCCCGGTTTTACCTGGGACTTCCTTGTGAAATGACACCAAATTGCTGAATTAACAGATTATGTGCTTCTGTTATCTCGCTGATACACAGTACACTATGTAATTGCTATAAAGTCTAACCCTCTGCATCCAGAGCGACTGAGACATAAACGAAAACGCCATTCCAATTGATGGCTACCTCATTGGTGGCATAGCTACAAAGCTCATCAATGAATGCCTTGGCAGGATATGGGGATAGATAAGCATCTGCACCGCAATCCTCTTTATTTTCAGGGTTAGGTCCGCCGGAAACCCAGCCGGGTAAAGGTTCTTTAATCTCATCAGCTTCAGAAGGACGATGATGGATGTGCATAGGTGTTTTGTCACCAAACCCTGTGACAAATGAAACTCCATTGGGATTCTTGCCCAGGACCCAATCAAAGGTGGATTGAGCAGCATCTTTATAGGCTTTTTCACCACTGATCTTATATGCATAGATGAGAACCATTGCCTGATTGAGGAAATCACTGCTACTTCCCCATCTAAAAGCATCGTTAGAAACATCATAGGCGCTATTCATTTGCTCTTTTAAAAGAGAATCAGCCAACACCATGAAAGCTTGTTTGAGAGCTTCATCAGACTGATGGTTCAGAAGATCCATGGCTGCCAGGGCGGCCCCATCTCTCCATTCAGGGACTATTAGAGGTGTTGGTACTGGTGCTTCGTATTTCTCACCTGTGGTAATGCTCAATTCAGTGGCTGCCCAAAATTTTTCATCATTAAGGGGCTTGTCTGATTGGCCATAGGCTCCTGTTGAAATATCCTCAGGTTGCACATAGTAAACATCTACATTTTTCCGTGCCCACTCCCAGGCCTTAATTGAAGCCCGGAGACATTTCTCTGAAAATATGGGGTCATAGGGTTTATAGACGCGGCTGGCCTGGGCCATGGATGCGGCAAAGTCTAGAGTCGCTGCAGTGGTTTTCATGACCACCCAGCGTGAATCCGTATCCATTTCGGGCATAATCATGCCAGGGAAACTTTTGGCAGTCAATTTATGGTATACCCCACCATCTTCAGGATCCTGCATGGTGAGCATCCAGTCAAGATTCCAGCGTATTTCATCCAGCAGATCTGGTGTCTCATCGCCGCTCTCAGGGACATTAGTAGTCAACATCCCGGCCACTTCAGGGTAATGTTCAAACACACTCATCATGGTGGTAACCGTTATGGCTGAGTTGACGATATATTTGCCATAATCACCAGCATCATACCAACCTTTGGGTGAGGAAATCATTGTCCCCTCGGGACGCGAGGCAGATGCAGCACTGGCATGAATACCCACTTCAGTATCTGGATGTCCAGCTGCTCTGGCATAAGCGCCTGCATATTTTTCATCAATTTCAACACCAGCCCGGTGGAAATAGAAAGCCTTCACACTGGCTGTGGACACCTCCGTATAAACATTTCGGTCAATATCAAATTCATGAGAACTAGAGGTACCGACTTGCAATCTGTAGGATCCTGGTGTTGTAAAAGCTGAGAACTCAGCCAAACGCACCGTTTCACCTGAAGCATCCCAGTATTGGGGCTCACTAAGGTTTCCTGCGTGCACAATTGCTTGAGACTGAACATCTAGGATATTAAAGCTCTCTGACGACCCAATGACTACTGCAGACTTATAACCATCAGGTAAGTAACCCAATTGATTCAAATGAATAGTGTCACCGGGTGGTGATACTGCCTGAATGCTTGGATTGCAGGACAGAATTATGGCCATGGCTAAACTACCAATAAAAACCAAGATTACATTCTTGTTCATTTGGATTCACCCCTTTTTGTAAGTGTTGCTATGATTTGATAGGTTTTGCCCGCATCCATTACTGGGATTTTATTCCCAGCCAGGGCCTTGCCATCTAGAACCAAGATCACCTCCCCTTTTTCGAGATGATCAGGATTATTTATTTCTATGTGATAAGTGGCACCGCGAAACTTTCTCTCAATGGAATATCTGCCCCATTCTCCAGGAATGCAGGGATCTATAATCAATCCATGGTAATCTGGTTGTATCCCAAGAATGAAGCGACTAATGGCGTAGTAATTCCACGAGGCCGTCCCAGTAAGCCAGGAGTTTTTAGCCTCACCTGGTTTGGCAGCATCCATACCAGCAATCATTTGTGAGTAGACGTAGGGCTCTGTGCGATGAATTTCAGATATATCTTCCAGGTAGGCAGGTGCAATTTTGGTGTAAGTCTCAAAAGCACGGGATCCTCTACCGATTTTTGTTTCGGCAATGGTTATCCAGGGATTGTTGTGACAAAAGATACCAGCGTTTTCCTTGTACCCAGGAGGATACGTGGATATCTCGCCCAGATTAAGCTTATAGCTGGTGAATGCCGGTTGATTGAGGACAATACCGTGCTCACACTCAAGATGCTCCTTGACAGAATCCAGGGTTTGTTGGGCTCGACCATCATCAATACCGATTCCAGCCATGACGCACATGCCCTGTGGTTCGATGAATATCTTGCCCTCTTCATTTTCATGGCTGCCCACTTTGTCACCGAAGTGATCATAGGCTCTTAGGAACCATTTACCATCCCAGCCATGCTCTGCAACGACCTGTTCCATCTTGGACACTTCTGCCTGTACCCGTTGTACTTCATCCAGATTGCCGATCTCTTGGCAAATTCTGGTGTATTCATTACCATAGGCCACAAACATTCCAGCAATAAATACGGATTCAGCCTTCCCACCTTCTTTGTTTTCAGTGGTTTGGAATGATTCGCCTGGTGTTTCAGAAAAACAATTCAGGTTGAGACAATCATTCCAATCAGCGCGGCCAATAAGTGGTAAGCCATGAGGCCCCAGATTGTTGATGACGTGGTCAAAGGATCTTTTAAGGTGTTCTGTCATGGGGGCCGCCAGGGTGGGATCGTTTTCAAAATCCACAACCTCATCCAGGATCGAAAAATCTCCAGTTTCCTTTAAGTATTCACTCACAGAAAGAATTAACCACAAGGGGTCATCATTAAAACCCGTTCCTACCTCATTATTTCCTCTCTTGGTAAGGGGTTGATATTGATGATACGCTCCACCATCTTTTAATTGGGTGGCAGCCAGATCCAGGATTCGTTGTCGGGCTCTTTCAGGAATTTGATGGACAAAACCAATGAGATCCTGATTGGAATCTCGAAAACCCATGCCCCTGCCAATGCCACTTTCAAAATAGGAAGCACTGCGAGATAGATTGAAGGTGATCATACATTGGTATGGATTCCAGGTATTTACCATTCTTTCCAATTTAGGATCCAGACCTTGCACTCGATATGTATCCAACAAGCCAGACCAATACGCCTTCAAATCTGCAAGAGCGTCATCGACCTGACGGGAATGCTTGAACTGATGGTGCATGGCTTTAGCAATATCTTTATTGATGATTCCCGGTTCAGCCCATTTCTCTTCTGGAGGATTTTCCACGTAACCCAAAACGAACATGATATCCCGAGATTCTCCAGGAAAGAGTTCTACTGGAATATGATGAGATGCCATGGGCGACCACCCATGGGCCATAGAATTTTTTGAAACACCACGTGTCACCACGTCCGGGTTGTGTAAGCCATTATAGAGTCCGAGAAAGGCTTCCCTATCCGTATCAAAACCAGTCATGGGATCACTACTGGCATAAAAAGCGTAATGATTCCGCCGCTCTCTGTACTCGGTTTTATGGTAGATGATTCGCTCTTCTACCTCAACCTCGCCCGTGCTCAAGTTACGTTGGAAATTGGTGGCATCATCCTGGGCATCCCACAAGGCCCATTCTACAAAGCTAAACAGCTTCAGTTTCTTGGGAACGCTGCCGGTATTCTTTAGTGAAATTCGCTGAACTTCACCCTTGAAGTTCAGGGGAACAAGATGGGTAACCTCTGCCCTAACCCCGTTTCTCTCACCAGCAATGACGGAATAGCCCAAACCATGGCGACAAGAATATTTTTCCAGCTTGGCCTGAACCGGTTGCCACCCTGGATTCCAGATATCTTCACCATCTTTGATGTAGAAGTAGGTTCCACTCTGATCCAGGGGAACGCTATTGTATCGATATCGGGTAATGCGGCGGAGTTTGGCATCCTGGTAAAACGAATACCCACCTCCAGTATTTGAGATAAGCCTAAAATAATCCTCATTCCCTAAATAGTTGATCCAGGGCCAGGGTGTTTTGGGATCCGTGATTACATATTCACGGCGTTCATCATCAAAATATCCGTATTTCAAGACCTATCCTTTGCGTCAATCGTTTGCCAGCTCATCAAACCAGCGTTTTTTCAGCCAGTAACTGGTTACTATAGCTATAGACACAGCATAACTCATGGCATTCCACTCACGGATGATGAGAAAGACTGGCGCCACTACCAATGAGGTCTGCCAGATGATGCCCACTGCAACATTGCTCAGGTCGCGAGCGGCAGAGGCGCCTGTTTTAAATTCTGGATTTTCTTTAAGAACTTCTGCTGCAACTGGCGCCCAGAATCCCCAGGGACGAACTGACTTGTAGAAAGATTTGAGATCATCCATCTCGTCAGGGTTTGTCAGGAGACTTCCCAGAATACTTCCCAGGGCACCAACACCCATCGTAACAGGGAAATAGTACAAATAATCCGAAGCTGGTACAATCTGAGCCAGAACCATGGCTGTCACTATTCCAGAGACCATTCCCCAGAAGTATCCATAGCCATTAAAGCGCCACCAGTGCCATTTCAAGACGTTTGGAGCGGTGAAGCCACCCCATAGACCAGTTACGATCCACCCCATGGCAGAATGGATGCTCTCAGCCTGAGTACCCATGACAACACCCACCACAACGATGAGGATACTGGCACCATAACTCATCCAGATAACTTTCTTCTCGCTGGCATCTGGATTGATATACCTTTTGTAGATATCATTTATCAGATAGGCAGCCCCGGCATTTACCGTAGAATCAAAAGTACTCATATAGGCTGCCAGTAGGCCTGCGATGACCAAGCCCGTGACCCCAACTGGGAAAAACTCTCGAATCACAAAGGGCATAAGCATTTCAAAATCGGCTGTCCCTCCCATGTTCCGTAATTCACCACTAAAGAAGACCAATCCAAGCACCGCAATCCCACCAATCATGAGCCAGCGTGGAATGAGCGCAGCCGAAACCATACCGCTCATCATGGCAGATTCTTTGGGGCTGCGAGTAGCCAGAACACGCTGCATATCATAATTGGGAGCTGTACCAGCCATACTGGTGAGAATCCCCTTGAAGAGCATCATCATCCATACTATGGTGAACATGTTGTAGCCGTCTGTCTTAATCTTTTCAGTCACGGATGGGAGCAGACCCGACCAATCCAAATCAAGTGTATAGCCGAAAAATAACGTTTTCCAGCCATCTGGTATGACGGCATTAAGGGCATCTGGAGACACATTGGTCATGGCGATCACAGCAATAAAAAGAGAGGCTATGGTTAACATGATAAATTGGAATACATCAGTAATAACCACACTGAACATGCCACCAAGGATGACATAAAAGGTTGTTATTCCCATGAGGACCATGGCATATGTATCCGGAGTCCAATCCCAGGGTAGAAATGCTGCAGCAAACCGACCCACACCCTGATAGGCATAAATCAGGAAACTAACAACGGAGATCAACGCGAATACAACAATGGCTATACGTGAAAGTTCTGCCCCGCGTCCTTTTCCAAAACGAGTTCCGATCCATTCAGCACCTGTAACCACACCACTTCGTCGAATCCAAACGGCCAGATAGATCATGAGGAATATTTGATTAAATGTGGGCCATAACCAGGGAAGCCAGGTCCCTTTAAGCCCATAAACGAATAACATACTCACCAACCACATGGTACCGGCTATATCAAACATACTTGAGGCATTTGAAACGCCGAGGACATACCAGGGGATACTTCTGCCACCGAGGAAGTAGGCATCCATTCCCTCTCCTGCCCTGCTTCTCAACCAGAGTCCCATGAGGATAACGGCGACGAGATAGATAATAATTATAGAACTATCAATGATGTGGAGGGTCATAATCAGATGCTCCTTTAAGGCTTTTTAACTAATTATTTTTACTGGGATTGGGTAAACTCTTGTAGTATTCCTGGAGAACATAGAATGCCTGCTTCTTCTCCCCGTTGCTGCCAATCAATCCCTTGCGATTCCAGCCATCCTGAATGACAGGGAGTACACGGCGAGGGGAATGAAAATCAACCAGGATCCACGGTGTTGCTCCTCGTAATTGAGGAATTCTCTGAATCATCTCAATGGACTCTCGATATAGATACTTTTGAAATTCTTCAGTCCAGATTGTGAGGCTATCACCATGTAAACCCTGAAGGGCACCACCACCAAATTCAGATATGATGACAGGCTTATCTTGGTCAATTGCCCACTTGATTTTATCACACTTTTCCGGCAAACCATCATACCAACCGATGTATTGGTTAAAGCTTAACACATCCACATAATCTGCAAAAGGATCTGATATTTTTCTGGTCAGCCCACCTTCGCCCTCCCCATGCATTTCCAGGGCAGCGCTGATAAGCCGAGTATCATCCTGCTTTAATGTGAAATCACGCAGCTTCTTCAGGAAAACCATCCTGGCATCACTGACCGGTGTCTCATTTGCCATGGACCAGATGATGACAGAGGCTCGATTCTTGTCACGTGATATAACTTCGCTAAGTTGCTGCTGTGCAGTGGCATAGGTCTGTACATTCTCCCACGAGATTGTCCAATAAACTGGATTCTCTTCCCAGACCAACATCCCCATTTCATCAGCCAGATCAACCATGTTTTCATTATGAGGATAATGGGCCAGGCGTACATAATTACATCCCAATTCTTTGGCCCACCCTAGGAGTAGACGCGCATCCTCCATGCTGTGTGCTCGACCTCCCCGAAGCGGGTTCTCTTCATGGATGGAAATTCCTTTTAGAAAGATTGATTCTCCATTTAGCAATATGTCAGGACCATTGGTTTGAATAGTGCGAAAACCAATCTGATCATGAAGCTCTTCACTCCCCAATTTAATAATCACATCATAGAGTTTGGGGTTATCAGGCGACCAGTATTTGATCCTTTTGGAGATGATGCTTAAATCTGCACGACCCAACTCATCTGTTTTTAGTTTTTTTCTCAGCTTCAATTCAGGGATAAGCAGTTCAACCTTGCGATTGCTCTTGGACACCCCATCAAGTTGTATGTAACCGGCAATTGTCCGTTTGGAATCCTTCCCAAGTTGAACAAAATAGTCCTTTATGAATGTCTCAGGCACTTCCACAATTTGGACATCCCTGGTGAGACCCCCAAAATTCCACCAGTCTGTATTAACTGTGGGGACTTCATCCTTTTTACGTTTGTTATCAACCTTGACGATGAGGAAGTTATCTTTTTCTTTCAGTAAATTTGTAATCTCATAGTTGAAGGGTGTAAAGCCACCTTTGTGCATTCCCAATTTGTGGCCATTCAGGTAAACATCAGTCTGATAATTGGCGGCACCAAAGTGGACGAATACACGATTGTCTACTGAAACTCTGTTATAGTCGAAGGATTTCTTTAGCCAGATCGTTCCTTCGTAGTAGAAAAGCTTTTCTCGTTGAGAATTCCAATCACCAGGCACTTCAAGTGTTTCCGATAGGTCAAAGTCGTATTCAACTCTGTCCCAGGGGTTTACGGGTTTTTGATTGGCGAAGTATCCACCACTCTTGCTGGGGTCTTCTGCTTCGTCAAAGGGTCTATAGCGATAGTTGTAATACCCATTTTCATAGGGATCCACAATATAGTTCCAGGCCCCGTTTAGTGAGGTTGTAGTTCTGCCCGAGATGTTCTGAATCAAAGGTTCGTATCCCCAGGCTACCATGACAAGGAGCAGAAAAAAGGTCAATCGTTTGAGCATATGGAACTCCTAAGTATTATTCAACACTGCCACGAATAGGATAAGAATAATGGGTTGTAGTAGAATCTATTCGTGCCAGCACCCGGTACGTATACAAGACGCCAGTAGATAGATTAATATCTTCATACTCGTCTGCTATCCCGCCCAACTCTGCAATTTCCTCAAATGATGCATCCCCCACGCGGCGTTGCACAAATATTCTGTCATTTTCTGTTGTCCGGTTTCTCCATGATACTTTGAGTTTTCCAGATCCAGATCTCAGGGATACATCCGTGGGACCATCGGGGTGTGCGTGTATGAGTATATCTTTCACTTCTGGCCAAGTCCGGTCTTCCCTTTCATAAATCCTGAACCATCCCCCATCATCCCATACTTGGAAGGGAATATTGTTTCGGAGTGCCTCTTCCACATAGGTAGCATAATGACGCATTCTGGAATTGTAGTCGCATTCTTGAACCGCCCCGAACTCACTAATCATAGCCGGGATATTGTTTGCAACTGACCAATCACCTGCCTGTTTGAACATGGCAACCAGGGAGCTGATGTCTTCTGGCGTTCCCCAGGTCCCCTGCCCTTCACCTGCAAATGACCAGGGATCGTAGGAGTGCCAATAGGCCATGAGGTAATCGTCATCCAGAATCGCAGCAGACATCATTTGCTCAAGAGAAGACCATTCATGCCCTGAATAGATGACAATCCTGGTGGGATTATTTATCCGAATAATGGGCAATATTCTAGCATTGAGATCATCTACCTCTGATGCGGTTAATCCATGTGGTTCATTGATCATTTCAAATAAAAGCTTATCTGATTTACCTTGGAATCTTTCTGCTATCTGGGTCCAGATGGACTCAAATCGGGCAACATTCGTATCCGAATAATTTACTTTGAGCCAATCCTCATGGTGGGCATTGAGAATGATATAAAGGTCACGATCTAGACCCCAACTAATGACCTCATCCACTCGGGCCATCCAGGCAGGATCAACGGTATAAGGTGGGTAATCCAATGTATGGGGACCCCATCTTACGGGAACACGAACACAGGTAAAGCCCACTGATTTGTAATCATCAAAATAATACTCAAGGGCTGGACCATTATTCCATCCTCCCTCATTATCCGGTTCAAGAGTATTGCCAAGGTTAATTCCACGAAGCATGAGAGGAATCATGTCCTGAGCCGTAGTGAGCGTGTCCTCTACTTGTTGCAAACTATCCTTATCCTGATCTGTACAAGCCACTGTTGCCAGCAGGATGATCAATAAATAGATACGTACGAAATGAGGAGTAAAAGAAGTCATGAAGTCTCCGTCAGATACTGAGAGGAATGGGTTTAGGTCAACTAACTGGCAAGGGACTCGTCTGAGTAAAGATTTATTTTATCCACATCTTCCAGTCTGGATAGTTCCTTGACAAACTCATTCCCCTGTGAGGTTTGTTTGAGTGTCACGTAATAGGATATCTCATAGTGTTTGTTGCTGCCCAAGGATCTCACATTCACCATGGTGTATGAACGACAATGGGACTTTATCACATCTATATACGGTGGCTCATCCCCGTTGTGATCCCCACCATAAGCAAACTGTAGCAAGTTTTCATCACTTCTGTGAGAGCCGTATCCAATCTTACTCATGACCAGCAGAACGGCGCTAATGCTCAGGGTGCCAATGATGGCGATCTGAGCCAGTCCAACGCCTGCAGCCAAACCTATGGTGAGAGAAAAGAAGATAAATACGATATCCATGGGATCTTTAACCGCCGTCCGAAATCTGATGATTGACATGGCACCAACCAATCCGAAAGCCCTGGCTAAATTATTGCCAATAACTATGATAACGACTGTGGTTATCATTGCCAGTACAACCAGAGAATTTGAAATACTCTTTGAATAGGAAGCCCCGCCAAAAGTCATTTTGTAGGTTTGTGCAATGACCAAACCGCACAAAAACGCTACAAGTAGGTTCAGGAGAACATCCCCAGTGCGGATATTCATGTCCATAAGTGACTGTAAATCGAATAATTGCATACTTTGTCTTTCTAGTAATGACTCATGGAAATTATTTCACGTTTGGTGCAATCCCCGACGTGTCTATAATGAATATCCACTCCTCGCACATACTTGGAGTAGGCTTGTTTGTTCAGATTATACTTTCGAATTATACGGCGGAACCATTCAGGGACTGGGTTTTCAGATTTGTATTCCAGTACAAAATCTCGCTCAAGAAATGGAAGCAATCGCTCTTCTTCAAAAAGATCGTCCAGGCCAGGAAACATCATTGATCGAATGTTACTGTCAAATGTAATCCGGTCAGTATGGTTAAATTTTCCGATATACGCTTCTCTGGTGTAAGTCACCAGATTCACAGGGACGCGCGAACTTCGTTTTAGATAGAAAAGAAATTTGCTGGCTTTTTCATGAGAGTTTGGGAAATCTTTCCGGTATGGAAGCAGCTTTTCCATATCCCCTCCTGCGAGGAGATTGGCAACATCAGCGTATTTGACTGGTGTTCTATCTTTGGAAATAAAGGTATTATTTTTCCACTTTATCTCGAGAAATACTTCACTCTCCAGGCTCATTTGATTGTAACCACGAACTCGCAATTTCTTGCGCATCTGCAGTCCTGCATGCTTCTCGTAGTAATCTTTGAGGTCAAATGAGTCAAAATAAATAGATCGAATTTCGTAAATATTGGATTCCTGGAGAGCGATATGATTATCTACAATCACATAGGGAGCAATGGCCTCACGGATATCATCCATGGCGTACATGGGGATGAGATATTTATCTTCTTGACGACCAGGCATATGCGACCTAGAACAAGTCTTTCAACATTTGGAACACACTCTTTGAGGAAAATTTGACCGATGCTTCCAGTATTTGCCCAGGTACCAAAACACCTTCGGCATTGTCAATCCTGATACGAACCAGAATTAATTGGTCGTTGCCAACCCTTAAAATATGGTCATCTACTTCCATTTGCTCAGCACTAACAACCTGTTGGAAATTGGGACCAATCAAGGTCAGCTGAGATGTCCATTCTACCGTGCTATGGGATCCCCCCTGAATGGGCAACATGGCCACCAACGTATCAACTTGCTCAATACTTATGAGGGTATCTTGGGACAATGGAAATGATAACTTTCCAGAAAGGGGGCTCACAAATGTCATCTGCATCAATACATCACGTGCCAGCTCCAACTTTTTCTCTTCATCTGCAATCTGAGTAAGAATTACATCTAATTTTCTTGATTGAGCACCGCTGAGAGCAGATCCAAGATCGGCTTCTGCAATTGAAACCCTGATGGCATCCAACTTTTCCCTGCGGACTTCAAGGTCATATTCCTGTTGAGGAATGATTTTCCCATCAAGGAGACTTTTTGATCGTTCAAGGATTTTTTGCTGCTCTTCCAGTCTCGTCTTGGCATAGGTCAAATTGAGTCTGGCGGCTTCAATTTCAGTCTGCTTGCTACCAGATCGTTCAAATTCTAAAGAGGCCTTAAGGGTATTGATATTGCCTTCGAGACTTACAATTTTGTCAGAAAGCGTTGACGAATACAGCCAGGCAAGGGTATCCCCTGCTGCCACCAGTCCCCGTGATAATCCAGGATTCGTTTTGTAAAGGATGAGACCGCCACGATCTGGAACTAAACTCCTGGAAATAAGTGTTCGGTTCCCCCATAAATCTTTATGTGATGTGAAGTAGGATCCATTTCCATTGGATACTACTTGAAATTCTGAGGATGCAGTGACCACTGCCTTGAGTGAGGTACCCTGGGGAAAAGGAACAAACATAAGTACCACAATAAGTACTGATGCGATGGCTATATAAGGGGTTGTCCGTTTGTGCTTTACAATCATCTAGATACCAGATTCCTTCAAAATTGAATCAAATTAGTTTTCAAAGCATGAGACGCTGTAATCCCAACTTTCATTTGCTACTATAAAAAATCAGCGGTCCTCCATTCAAAATTCATTACAAATCTTGCTTAAGGGAGATAAATCATTTTCCTGACCTGCTGATTGTCGCCTACTGCAGCACGGTAGAGATATACACCTGCAGGAACAAACTGTCCTTCAATATTCGTACCATCCCAGGATAGATTAGGGTCGCTATCTTGCTCTATTGCAAAGGTTTTTACCCGACGTCCCTTTACATCTAAAATTTCTACCTTCAATGGCATTTCTGTCAGGGTTGACACTGGGATTGTGGTTCCTGCATTAAAAGGATTTGGAAAATTTTGCTCCAGCGTAAAGGAATTGGGCAGCTCAGGTAATGTGTAGGCTGAGTCCAGCGTGAATTCCATGATTCTTAAATTGGGACCTGATTCCAATATTTGCAGCTTTAACTCATGCTCTCCAATGGGAATATCCAGGCCTTCAACAAACATGGGCGTATAGGATGTCCAACTACCGGTGATGGGCGTATCCTCAATGGTGGTTAATACTTCATCATCCAGAAATAATCTAATTTCTCCTGAGTATGATGTACTGGCAACCTCTAAACTCATGTCATAGATTCCACCATATTCAGCAGTGAAGGTATATTTCATCCATTCACCCCCAGTTGCCCATCCCACGTTTGGGATACCAGAAGACTCAATTTGAATATCAACGCCGTCATTCCTGTACTGGTGACCATTGTTCCAGGCTGTGTAATCATCCCAATGAATCGTTTCGTACACATCATCCAAATAGGCTACCCCTTGAGCACCAATATCATAGTCTGCAGTTAAGATGGTACCAGGGATAGTGTGATCCTTAAATGGAAGATTTTGAGAATTAAACTCTGGACTGAACCAGGAAGCCACTACTCCAGGACTAAATCTACAGTTTTCTGTCCTCAAGTTCTCCGCCATCTCCATGAGAATTGCTAGAGAGGTTTGGGCACTGGGCTTTGGTCCTGATCCCTGCCAATAATTTGTCAATAATTCCCAGCTAGCTGGTCGAGATGCTGAATACGGGCTTGTAATAGTGTCTACTTTCTTGGTTGTCCACCAACACCAACCAATATCGTGCTCTTCGAACAATTGAACTGCATCATAAAACCAGGTATTTGAGTTTTCACCTGTCTCACTCATCCACAACGGGACGTTGTTCTGACCCCGTAAATTGAGATAGCTCTGGATGGACCCTTGATCATTGGTACTCCAGTATTTGTGGAAGCTATAAGACATATTGATATCAAATGGGGGTGTGAGTCCCGTAAAATCTGTTGCGTACCAGTTGCCTTCAATAAATAGGATATGATTGTTGTCTATAGCTCTGATGACGTTGCGAAGGCTCACATACAGTGAACGAAATTCCTGGGCAGTCACGCCTTGAGGGAGAACAGGTTCATTGAGCAAGTCATATCCACCGACCCAGGGCTCATCGACATAGCGTTGGGCAATAGCTTCCCAGATTTCTATGGTATGGGACTTATTTGAATCTGCAAGCCACAGACGCGCAGTACCATCACTATCGCTGATAGGACCATGATTTTGCCCCCCTGGTGCACAGTGCATATCCAATACCACATGCATGCCAACATCGCCACACCAGGCAATCAAGGAATCTGTAACTTCGAAGCCCCACTCACTCCATACACCTCGTGCAGGTGAGAACATATTATAATGAAATGGCATACGGACATGATCAAAGCCCCATTCAGCCAGCTCAGCTATATCTTCTCGGGTGACATAATTCTCATGATAGGCAGCATAGAATTGGTCAGCTCCAGCTTCCCCAACGACATCTATAATATCATTTCTAATGGTTGTGGGAGATTGAGAAACGGTATGGAGCATGTAGCCTTCTGGAACCAACCAGCCGCCAAGTCCCATGCCTCGCATGAGAGCAGGATTTCCCTCTCCATCCACGATATTTCGTCCTTCTGCATGGACAAAGGCCTGCAGGGGCATACTTAGCAGTAACATTGAGAAAAATAGACTAATTGTCTTCATTTTGTTCATAGAACCTTACATAATCAATATCATGGTATTGTGGAAAAGATGTCGTACCGTCTGGAGATCCAGGCCAGCCACCACCAACTGCAGTATTCATAATCAAATACATCGGTTCATACGGTACACCTTGAGTACTTATAAATTTCACTTCGCCATCAACTAACCAGCGCAAACTATCAGGATACCATTCAAGACTAAAGACATGATAAGCTTCCGTAAAATCTGGTCCAGTGAATCCCATGGTTCTTGTTTGGCCAAGTTCCCATGGTGATTTTCCATCGGTTAAAGGACCCCAGTGATTTGACATGTAGATGGTATTGGGATCATGCCCCAATAATTCAATGATATCAATTTCTGGCGGCCAGGTTCGAGCAGCTGGCAAAAGCCATAATGCTGGCCACATCCCCTTGGTACCAGGAAGTTTGGCATTGATGTCAATACGACCGTAGCGCTGATAATGGATAGATTCTATATGACCTGATGTATATGATTTACCCTCGTAAAATCTATATCTGGATCTAATTCTTAAACTCCCCTCATGGAGATACACTTCATCAGGTGCGTAGTATTGCTCCTCACCATTATGAGACCAGTGTCCATCTGCTATTATCCAGGACCCCATATCAATGCTGTCTCCATCAAAGTCATCCTCCCAGGTCAATGTCCAACCTATGGGATCATCTGATAATGGAGGATCATCCTTCACCTCTTCGGCTTCCTCGCACGAAGCCACCAGCAGTATACTGGACAGGATTAAAAGCGAAAGGACTGCGTTATGATTGAAATGAATCATTTGATAAGCAGAATCTTTCTGGTTTCCTGAAATGTTTGGTTGCCAATCATAATTATATAGGATCCACTTGGCAGATTGTCGCCATAATCATCTCTACCATCCCAAGTAATGTTCGTTTTAAGATTGGCCGTGACTTCTATGGTTCCACTGTTACGTATTCTACCCTGGATGTCGATAATATTAATGTTCACTTGTCCGGAATAAGGAATCTCAAGACTAAAATTAGTATTCCCATTGAAAGGATTTGGATGAGCTTGGGATAAGTGAAAATCTGCGGGATTGGCAGGGTGTTCATCATCTATTGATAATGCAGGTCCATCATATCCAGTAGCCAAAGGCGTGGTCATGCATAAAACCAAAAACCCACCATTAAATACGGCGTTTGCAGGTGTGAAATCCACGTTGTTCCCATCCCAGGTATGGGTGGCTTTTTGCCAACGAGAGGTGTCCCAAAAATCGAAATCGTCCACCCAAAGTGGCGTAAAATCATTGTTTGTACCCACCGAACCATTGCCTGGATCGTAGGCTGAATAGGATACCCAGTCGTATATAGCGTATACAGGTAAGATATCAGGATTAAATGCCCCAGCCCAGGCTGTGTAGGAGGGTTGCCATATATTCATCATGATTTTTTGAGGATGATACAAAGAGTCGGCTCGTTCTCCTGAAACCGTTCGCAGGAGTCTATTCCCCTGGTAAAAACGAACTGCCTCAGGGGTCCACTCGATGGCGTAGGTTTCAAATTCTTCATGTGGGTTGATGGATAAAAATACCTCTGAAGCATCTCCCCACTCGTTCTGGATGATAGTGTTGGTGGATACTTTGTTATTTAGCTTTCCCAACCACTCCAGATCGATTTCATTCCAATGCTGAGCACCGTCTAATCCTTCAGCATAATAATCTCTAAAGGTGAATAAGGAACTAACCACACCATGACCTGCCGCTGACATTATTCTTAACTCAAAACGACCATATAAAAAGCTTTCAAATGTTCTGTACTCAGCCCCACGATACAGTTTTGCATAACTTGTTACAGATAGTAACAGTAATAGACAGAGGTGAATAAAGCGGGATTTGGGGATTACATTTATTTGCACAAGAAACTCATTTCAGTAATAATATTTTTTTGCTCTGTTGAATATTTTGGGTGGAGAATCTCACAAAATACACACCACTGGCAAGATCGCTGCTTCGCATGAGCAATTGATGGTCCCCCGCCTCGTATGCTTTGGATGTCAGTACTTTAACTTCTGCTCCTCTCAAATCATAAATGGCAATCTTCACATCAGCAGTTTCGGGGATTGAAAATTCCAGACGGGTTGTATCATTAAATGGATTGGGAAATATTTTTGTTAATTCATACTGCTTTGGAAGAGCTGGTTTATCTATTCCAACCCAATAGCTTCCATCAATTTGAATGGCATTTAACAATGGCCCTGCGTAGGCGTAAGATTCACCATAAATGAGGGCTGCCCCCAGGATATCAAGTGTACCATCTGTAATTTCCCATTCTGACAGGGTGACTGTGTATATGGCGTTATTTCCAGAGTGTGCATAGACATCCAGCTCAGCAACAACCAGGGAATCTTCAACAAATAGTTCGAATACTCTCTGTTCGGCGTCTGTGTAATAGTGTTCCGCAAAATGGAGTTGAATATCAAATACACCAGGTGATAATCGAACATGATAGCGTGAGTATCTATTTAAGGAGGTTGCCATGACGGAATCAAGGTCGGTACCTTCAAGATCAGGATAACTGCCAGCTATTTGATAGTTCCCGCCTTCATGACCATATTCTACCGCCTGGGACCACCATTGGTCAGCCAGGAAACCATTTGCACCAGATCCAGCGCAATCAATATTGATGGGCAGTTCTAAAGGTGTGGGCATAATAATGGATGAAAAGCTAAGGGCCTGTGAATTACCATTGACAGATTGATCTAGAAGGTTCTGTGCATAAACAGTGGCTGTCGAACTTATGTCCAAGTCCTGAATACTTAACTCAACAGTACGTTGGTCTTCATTTAGAATAACTGAACCAATGGGATGATTAGGGATGGAAAAGATCGTGGATTGATTCGTATGTTCCACGTCCAATTCCTTATTAAATCGTACGATGACTGAATCTGAGTTATGCGCTCTGGCCCACAAGATAGCAGGAGCATTGTTATCATTGAACCCCTCATATCCTGGAAGCGTCAGACACAGAATCATATAGCCATCTTGGTATACTATATTTTCATCCATGAGCACAGAGTTATTGCCATTCCAGGTATGATCATCACTCATTTCCCACAATGTATCGACAAAGGCATCAAAGTTATCTGTCCAAAGAGGGGAAAAATTTGAATCTGTACCTACAGTTCCTGTCCCTGGTGTATAGGTTGCGCAAGATACCCAATCGTAGAAGGCATACCTGGGTATTGTGCTGGGATCAATAAATCCAACCCAATCTGTATAAGAGGGCGTCCAGATGTTCATCATAAGCTTGGCGGACTGGGAGAGGGTTGAGATGTGCTCACCACTCTGTCGATAGAATTCCTCGCCATCAATAAACCAGGCGACGTAGTCAGGGGTCCACTCAAATGCATAATTATGAAAATCGATATGGGGGTTAAAGTCCAGGGGGTGTTGTCTCAAATGAGAGCCTCGCTCATCAATGACATTCACATCAACATTGTCCGCCCAGCGCCCAAGTATTTCAAAATCTATTTCACACCAGTCCGTTTCAGGGAAGGAATCATTATACGTAAAAAAGCTAGCCAGGAACCCTTCCCCCTGGGGAGCTTTCAACCGAGTTTCAAACCGGCCGTATTGAAAATATTCGTGAGTTCTTAACTCAGCACCACTATAGACTTGCCCATGAAGGTTGCTCATTAGCATGAATGCAATAGCCAGAAGAAGAAGATATTTTGGGGAGTGGCGAAACATAGCTAATCCTCCATTTTCCTGCCATAATTCAGTTTATTATCCGTTGTTAGCCTTGGAAATGCAGGGACGCTGAGGGGAAAAGGTACATTGCGGTTGCTCACCATCATGGGGATATTACTCAGCTTTATATCCTCAAACATATCTGTATCTATGCTAATAACATCTGAATACTTGCTTTGGAGTGAATCAATATATGGATCCATAAAGGTTTCCAGAATTTTAATTTCACTCAGTTTCGTTGAATCAGATACGTCAGCCATAACGGATATGAGATAATCATTCCGACTCTGTCGACTCACATAGTGATCTTCCCACATCTGGGCGGCTTGAACTACATTGGCTACCTTATCGTAACCAAGTTCGTAGGCTTTTTGTGCGAGATAATAGTCCCGAACCATATCAGCCATGGCAAATTTCATTTGCTGAGGGAATTCTTTGTGAGACATCTTTTTATTTCTAAAAACCAGGGGATGCTTTTTCAGATAGGCTTCAAATCTGTCCACAGTCCAAACTTCACCACTCACATCAAACAAAATAGCGTCCCCAGGTACTCCGCCTGGAAGATCATTGAGGGACTCGGTAAAAACCTGTTCCTCTGCATTCCACACGGCCCGATTGAGCATTTGCTTCTTCTCTTCAGGAGATCTTAAATAAAGCTCGGCCGTTCTGATTGCGTAAGATTTGAATACCTCTCGGTTAAGATTCATTCCCTTGTCGGCCATGACAGATCCCACATAACGCTTATAGATGCCATCTGCTGCTACTTCAACGAGGCGGGTGTGGATATCCTCCCATTGCTGCATTTTGGCAGCTTCAGTCACAGCAGGTTTGTCCACCCAGCCTGATAGATTGATGGCAATATATGTCTCATCTTCCAGTGCAAAGGGTCCGATTACATCACCCTTTTGATGGTGGCCACTGAAAATAGCCTCCCTAATATTTTGATCTTCTCTATCGAACCAGGTAATCGATTTTTCTGGGATAGTATCTGAGCCATTCAATGATTTCGATAGTGTTTCAAAATCATATCCATCAGCAGTGGCTGTGTGCCACGCATTGGCAGCATTGGAATCCGGTAAGCTAACAAATTGTATCGTATAGGTCCGGCTGGCCAGGCGGTTGGCTAGTTTCAAGGCTGTGGTATCAATCTCGACCTTATCAAAGGCCTGTTTCTTATACAGCCACTGTCTCATGGTCTGTTCTTTCCGTCCATCCATATAGGCTCGAAAATCAGAATCAGCCTTAATGGGAGAGTTAGGATGCTCCAGTGCCAGAAGCTTTTCAGAGATGAGACTATTCAGAATAATTTTACGATGGATATAATTGTTACCCGCACAATAATTGGGGCGAATGGTGTATTCTGAGCGACGCATGAAGTCCTCTTTTGTGATCACGCGATCTCCGACTTTTGCCAGGATTTCGCCTGCCGGAATCGGTTCAGATCCGCAGCTTACAAAAAGCAACAAAGCCACCCCAAGAGATGCAATCAGGGTGGCTTTCATTGGTGGACAATTCATGTCTAGAAGGTCAGGCCAAGTGTATAAGCGTGAGTCCTCCCCATGATACCAGCTTCCTTAAAAGCATAGTCAACTTTGACGGAACGATTTCCCATGGCAAAGAGCTCTATGCCCCCACCGGCTGTCAATCCAAATTCGGTCTCATCCATATAGAGGGCCTTGTAGCCACCCCTGAGATAAAACTTACCAGCATTGGATATCTTGAAGGCATATTCTGCACCCATGTTGATTGACTCGGAGTTGTTATTTGGATGGAGCGCATCCACAGCCAGTGTCAATGTACTGAAACGGTTGTTTATAGGCTTGTAGGACAGTCCAATTCTGAACATCAATGGAAGTTCCCAGGCTTGGGTTCTATACTGACCAATCACATCACCATAATTTCCCGTTTCATCAGGGGAGATGTCAATGGGTTGAACAAGATCAATACCATCATATTGCATACGACTGCCATAATTGGAAATACTCATTCCAATATCTAGTCCACTCCCCTTCTCTCCAGTTGGAGAAAAGAACATGGTTTTGACAATCACGCCAAGGTCGATGGCAAACGCAGAGGCGCTCTCATGCCAGATCTGGGAATTGATCATTTTAGCCGTAGCACCAAAGGAGAACCAATTGGCTATTTTCCTGGCATAAGAGAGACCTACTGCGAAATCATTAGCTGTAAAATATTCA